>JALYWQ010000224.1 GCA_030852625.1 Actinomycetota bacterium | reverse complement strand
GAACGCTTGCGCTGCTCAGTCGACGTGGCACCAGGCCAGTCACGCCAGCACGCACCACAATCGACCCCTGTTCCTCCGGATCGCCAGAGCTCGCTGCTGAACCCGTCCGGCCACTACCCCTCGCCACAAGTGCGCCATACCCAAGGGTCGACGGGTTCCGCCCCCCGATCGCGTTCGCCGCTCGGCTGGGATCGCCCGCAGCGGGATACGGTCGGGTCGGCGCATTCCAGCGCCGTTTCACCCGCTCGGGGCGGAGGTCAGCGGCGGGTGAGCACCGCCAGGAGGTAGGTGGAGAGCCCGAAGATGGCGACCCCTACCGGGATGTGGAACGACGCTGCGTCCGCGGTGTCACGGCCGACGTAGCCCAGGCCGACCTGGGAGAAGGCGAGCACGACCAACAGCGCCGCCAGGACGACGATCGGACGAGGACACCGTCGCACCACGGCCAGCACGGCGCCGATGACGGTGAGGGCGAAGGTGACGTTCCCGAGGATGCCGTGCAGGGTGATGCTGTCGCCCTGGAAGAGGTGCTGGCCGGCCAACGTGGCCTGGACCAGCACCAGCACGGGGACGGCGTAGGCAACGCCACGGTGGATCAGCGCGGTATCGGGGGACATCGCGGCGAAGGTAGCCCGTGCGCTAGTTGAGCGGCCGCGTCGTGGCTGGGATCACTCCATCGGCGTAGAGGCTCTCGGCCAGCTCCTGCAGCGCCGTGAGCGCCACCCGCTGCGTGGTCGGCCCGTAGGAGATGCGCGCCACGCCGAGGGCTTCGTACTCCGCGGCAGTGAGCGTGCCCGGCAGCCCGATCACGCTGATCTTGCGCTCGCCGATGCCGTCGACCAGCTGCCGCGTCACGTCGGCGCTGAGCATGCCGGGCACGAAGACGACATCGGCCCCAGCTGCGAGGTAGGCCCGTCCCCGCTCGATGGCGTCGGCGATCGAGTCCTCGACCGGCCGGTCGCCGGCACGCACGAAGGCGTCGGTGCGCGCGTTGAGCGCGAACGGCACGCCCTCTGCCGCTCCCGCGGCGACGATCGCCTCGACTCGTGCCGCGGCCTCCGCCACCGGCCGCAGGCGATCCTCGACGTTGGCGCCGACGACGCCCACGCCGATGGCGCGGCGCACCGTCTCGCCGGCATCCTCGTATCCGTCGTCGAGATCGGCCGACACCGGCACGTCGCCCGCCACCGCCACGATGCGCCCGACCATGTCGAGGGTGGTCTCCAGCGGGATGGTCCCGTCCTTGTACCCGAAGCTGGCGGCGACCGAATGACCCGCCGTGGCCAGCGCCTTGGTCTGGGGCAGGGCGAGGACCGCCTTCGCCGACACGACATCCCAGACGTTCACGACCCGGAGGATCTCGGGCGCGGCGTGCAGCTCGGAGAGCGTGCGGGCCCGCGCTGCTTGGGCTTCTTGACCCACAGGTGGTTGCGTCGTCATGGAGTCACCGTAACCGGAGGGTCCCGGGCCTCCGCTCAGAGGTGGGGGCCCCGACTGCCCCCGACGGGGAACCGGTCCCCACAGGACCGATGGCGGATCAGGGCCGCTCACCGACGCCCGTGGCCACCTCGGCCAGGCGGCGGTCGGTTCGGTCGGCAGCCAGCGGGTCGGTGGGGCCGCCGGCGCCCTCGGCCATGCCGTGGAGGAGCTCCTCCATCGCTTCTCGTGCCGACCAGCGGGGCACCCAGCCGAGCTCGGTCCGGGCGCGCGTGGTGTCCATGATCGGCAGCCCGAGGGTGAGGTCGAGGAGCTTCGGGTCGGCGGGGGCGAGGTGGGCGTGCCAGGCCGCCGCCACCGCCCCGCGCACCAGCCGGCGTGGGAGCGCCACGGGCCGGGCACCGAGCACTGCAGCGAGGGCCGGTCCGTCGAGGACGTCGTCGGCGGCCACGTTGAACGCTCCTCGGGCGTCGCTCACCACGGCACGGTGGTAGGCGGCCGCCGCGTCACTCGAGTGCAGCGCCTGGAACCGCAAGCCGCGCGGGTAGGGCAGCACCGGGAGCCGGCCGGGCTCGACGAGCGGGTTGGGCAGGAAGGGTCCGGCGAACAGGCGACGCTGCGCGGTGGCCGACGTGCGCTTGAAGATGAACCCCGGCCGGAGCCGGACGACACGACGATCGGGATGCTCCCGCTCGAACACGTCGAGCAGGCGTTCCACGTATGCCTTCTCCCGGCCGTAGCCGGCGGTCGGGAGGCTGTGGGTCGGCCACGACTCGTCGACGGGATGGTCGCCGTGGGGGGATGAGTACGCACCGACGGACGACGCGTAGACCATGGCCGGGACCCCGGCGGCAGCCACCGCATCGAACACCCGGAGGCTGCCGATGGCGTTGTTCTCCCAGGTGACGAGGGGCGAGTGGGTCGGCTGGAACAGCCACGCCAGGTGCACGACCACGTCGGCCCCACGCAGGTGGGGCGCCAACGGGTCACGAGCGATGTCGGCGGCGACGAACTCGGTCTTCGGCGGTGACCAGTTCGGCCGTCGCCGGGCGATCCCGACGATCTTGTGGATCCGGTCGTCAGCGGCCAGGGCCTCCACCACGCTCGTACCGACGTTGCCCGTGGCTCCAAGGACGACGACGCGCATGACCCCTCCCCTGGCTATTGCCGGTAGCCCTCCACCGTGTCGATCGATCGTGGCGAGGCAGCGTCGGGGTCCTCCCCAGCCGAGCGGAGCGCCCGTCGCTGCCGGAGCAGATCCCAGCACTGGTCGAGCTGCTCCTCGAGCCGTCGCTCCTCGTCTTCATCGACGGGGTCGCCGCCGTCGCGAAGCTCGTGCTCGCGGTCGACCAGGGCCTGGATCCGCTCGAGGAGGTCGTCGTCACGCATCGAACGGCTCCTTCCCAGCCTCGCCGCCGTCCATGCCTGGCACGCGTCCCTCGCTCCATTCCAATTGACAACTTGAATTGTCAATAGGACACTGAGGCGGTGCTCGCCCTCGACGTCATCGACGATCCTGCCGTTGCGATCGCCGCACTGGACCCCATGAGGGCTGCCATCCTCGGCCAGCTCGTTGAGCCCGGATCGGCCACGACGCTGGCCACCGCGCTCGGCCTGCCCCGCCAGAAGGTGAACTACCACCTGCGGTCACTCGAGGCCCACGGCCTCGTGGTGCTCGTCGAGGAACGACCGCGTCGGGGTCTCACCGAACGCATCTTCCAGGCGACCGCCAGCGCCTACCTCGTTGCCCCCGACGTGCTGCACGAGCACGGCGTGGATCCCTCACGGATCGATCGGCTCTCGAGCCGCTACCTGCTGGCGTTGGCCGGCCGGATAGTGACGGAGGTCCTCGACCTGGCTCGCCGAGCGGAGCGGGCCGGCAAGACCCTCCCGACCCTCGCCATCGACGCCGACATCAGGTTCCGATCGGCGGCCGACCGGGCCGCCTTCACCGAGGAGCTGGCCGACGCCGTGCGCACCCTGGCCGCCCGCTACCACGACGAGGAGGCTCCACGAGGCCGGTGGCACCGGCTCGTCGTCGCCTCCCATCCCCGTCCCGAACCGACCTCCGACCACTAGGAGCGACATGAACGAACCCACATCCACGTCCCGAGCCATCGAGCTCGAAGTCGACGTGCCCGGCACCGTCGAGGAGGTGTGGCGGGCGATCGCCACCGGTCCCGGCATCTCGTCCTGGTACGTGCCCCACGTCGTCGAGGAGCGCGCGGGCGGTGCTGCGCTGGCCTCCTTCGGGGACGCACCCGAGATGCAGATCCCGGGCAAGGTGGTCGCCTGGGATCCGCCCCGGCGAGTGGTGTTCACGGCAGCGGAGGATTCCGATTTCGCCTTCGAGTGGTTGGTCGAGGCCCGCGACGGCGGTTCCTGTGTGGTCCGTCTCGTGAACAGCGGCTTCGGTGAGGGCGGCGACTGGGACGGCCAGTACGACGCCATGACGGAGGGCTGGCAGCTGTTCCTGTTCAACCTCCAGCTCCACTGCCGCCACTTCCTCGGTCAACAGGCCGTGTCGATGCTCCCGATGGCCCAGACATCGATGGCGAAGGACGACGCGTGGGCGAAGGTCCGCGGCAACCTCGGACTCGTCTCGACGGCTGCCGTTGGCGACCGGGTGTCATTGGAGGCCGAAGCCGACCTCGGGCTGACGGGCTCCGTGGTGCGCACGACCGCCACCGGGATCGCGCTGCTCCTGGAGGCACCCGCACCCGGCACCGCGTTCGTGGCCGTCGAAGGGGGCGACGAGGGCGGCACCATCTCGGCGTGGACCTACCTCTATGGCCCTGACGGGCCAGCGATCGTCGAGCGGGACAAGCCCCGGTGGCAGGCCTGGCTCACCGCAGTCGCCGGCTAGCCCCACTGCGGCGACGGATCTTGGGTTCGTTGTCGAATCTGGTGGGACCCGTTCGTGGAAGGGACGAGCGACGCACTCCGGCGACGCCGCAACCGCAAGGAGCACGCGATGTCCACCACCACCATCACCACCACCGTCCCGGTCGCTACCGAGTCGCAGGCTGCCCGTCGGCCCGGCTCGCTGCGCCGCACGACGCTGCTCACCGGCGTTGCCGCGGCGGCCGCCACCACCGCACTGGCCGCCGCCGCCCACGCCCTCGGCGTGTCGTTCGAGGTCGAGGGCGAGATGATCCCGCTGCTCGGCTTCGCGCAGATGACGCTCCTCGGCGCCATCCTGGGCGGCGGGATCCTTGCCGTGCTCAACCGCCGCAGTTCCTCGGCCCGCCGCCGGTTCCGCCAGATCACCGTGGCGCTCACCGCGCTGTCGTGCATCCCTTCCATCGCTTGGCCCGACGACACGGCCTCTGCGGTCGTGCTCGTCGCCCTCCACGTAGTTGCGGCAGCGATGGTCGTGCCCGCCCTCGACCGCCACGCCAGCAAGTAGCGGCTGGTCGAGCTCGGTGCCCCACGGGCTACACGAACGGCTCGAGCCCGAAGCGACCCCAGGCCAGGAAGGCGAACAGGGCGATGAACACCAGGTCGCCCGCCAAGTAGGTCCACTCGCCTCGTCGGAACCGGGTCGTGCCGGCGCCGGCCATGAACAGCGCCAGGCCGCAGGCGGCGAGCGGCACGAGGGCCGGGGCCACGTCGCCGATGGCCGGGAGGAGCAGGCCGAGCCCGCCTAGGAGCTTGATCGCGCCGATCGAGGTGAGCTGCCCCGGGCTGTAGTCGTCGACCCAGTGCTGGTTGCTCCCGATCGCCCGGTAGCGCTCCGTGGGCAGGGCCAGGAGCGTTGTGCCGGCGATCGAGAAGGCAACGCCGAGGAGCCCGGTGAGGATCCAGAGGGCGGTGTTCATGGTGGTTGACCTCCGTGGTCGAACGTCGGTTGGTGCACACTCGACGACGCAGCCGGTCGAAACGTCAGGCCGGGCAGCGCACCTCACGTCTCATGGCGCTGCCTCGTCGAGTACGGGAGCAGGAGGAGACCGAGCACCGTGACCGAACACCCACAACGACCCGACGAGCCCGAGGACCACACCGCGGTCGTGCGCGAGCGTCGTCATCTCGTGAACGTGGCGTACCGGCTCCTGGGGTCCCTCACCGAGGCCGAGGACGCCGTCCAGGAGACGTACTCCCGCTGGTACGCCATGTCGGCCGAACAGCAACGGGAGATCGAGTCGCCGGTTGCGTGGCTCACCACCGTCACCAGCCGCGTGTGCCTCGACGTGCTCAAGTCGGCTCGGGTGCGGCGGGAGCAGTACGTCGGCGAATGGGTGCCGGAGCCACTTCCCTCAGCGACCACCGCTGATCCAGGCGACCGGGTCACGCTCGACGAGTCGGTCAACATGGCGCTCCTCGTGGTCCTCGAGGCGATGACGCCTGCGGAGCGAGTGGCGTTCATCCTCCACGACGTCTTCCACTACCCGTTCGAGGAGATCGGCCGGATCGTCGGCCGCTCGTCGGCGGCGTGTCGCCAGCTGGCCTCGTCGGCCCGGCACCGCGTCGACGGCTCCTCCGGCATCGCCACCCCGTCGCCCGATCAGGCGCGCCTCGTCACGGCGTTCGCACGGGCGTGGGAGGCGCAGGACGTTCGCGGTCTCGTCGACCTCCTCGACCCCGACGCCACCGTGGTGGCCGACGGCGGCGGCCTGGTCAACGCCGCCCGGCGGCCCATCCGCGGTGCTGATCGGCTGGCTCGCTTCCTCGCCCAGCTGGGCCGCAAGGGGGAGGCGCTCGGGGTCGAGCTCGCGGAAGCGACGGTGAACGGGCAGCCTGGGCTCACCGGCCGGATGGCCGGCGAGACGGTCCTCGTGCTGGCGTTCGGCGTGGAGCAGGGTCGGATCCGCAACCTCTGGGCGATGGTCAACCCCGAGAAGCTACGTCTCTGGAACCAGCCCATCTGAACCCGCAGGCCCCCAAGGACCTTGGCGCCGATCAGTCGTCGCTGGTTCGTCGACGGATCCGGGTGCCGTGCAGCGATCCGGCCTCGCGCCACGCCTCGAGGTGGGCGGCGTAGTCGGTGAGCGGGCCAGGGAAGACGGCACTCCGAGCGGCGAGGGTGGTGCGGGCGCCCTCGCTGTTGCCGTAGCTGGGGGTGCAGGACTTGTTGTACCGGGCAAGCGGGGCCGAGTGGGACCAGAGGAGCTGCATCCACTCGTCCTCGGCCTCCACGGTTGCCTCGATCGAGTCGATGCCGGTGCTCAGGCAGTGGTCGATGACCCAGGCCAGGTGCTGCGTCGACTCCGAGAGGAAGTGGACGAAGTTCAGCCCGAACCCGGCCTGGATGAAGCTGACGACGAGGAAGTTCGGCAGTTCGGCCGTGAGGATGCCGTGCAGGGAGTGGGTGCCGTCGTGCCACCGCTCGCTGAGGCGCACACCGCCACGCCCGACGGGATCGAAGCCGAGGCGGCTGACGAGCCCGGTGGTGATCTCGAAGCCCGAGGCGAACACCAGCAGGTCGAGCGGATAGTCGCGACCGTCGACCACCGGGCCGGTCGGCGCCATCTCCCGGACCCCGTAGCCATCGGTGTCGACGAGGTGGACGTTCGGGCGGTTGAACGCCTGCAGGTACTCGTCGTGGAAGCCGATCCGCTTGCAGTGCTTGCCGTACCAGGGCTTGAGCCGCTCGGCGACCTCGGGGTCCTCGACCACCTCGTCGACGCGGCGGCGGAGGGTCTCCATCACCTCGAAGTCGATGGCCTCGAGCTCGGCCGCCTCGGCCTCGTCGGCCGCGGCGCGCTGCGTGTCGACGCGGAGGACCTCGCTCCACCCGTCGGCGACCAGGTCCCGGTCGGGCATCCCACCGGTGACCACCTGGGTGAAGTTCCGCATGCGCTCGGCCTGCCACCCCGGCTCGAGCGAGGCGTACC
>JALYWQ010000192.1 GCA_030852625.1 Actinomycetota bacterium | reverse complement strand
GGCGTACACCAGCCGATCCACCGAACCGAGCAGCTCCAACGCCGTCTCGAGCGGCGCCGGTTCGATACGGCAGCGTTCGGCCACGCTGGCCGGGTCGAACGGTTCGACGGCGGCTCGCAGGGCGTCGACCGACGCCGGGTCGGCACAGGCGGCCAGGTACTCGTGGTCGCAACGGTGGGCCAGGCGGTGGCGCACGAAGCACGCCATCAAGGCGGCGTCGGTGCCGGCGGCGGGCTGCAGGTGGAGGTCGGCCAGCTGGGCGGTCTCCGTGCGACGGGGGTCGACCACGAGCACCGATCCACCCCGCTCCTGCACTTCGCGGATGCGCCGCACCGGATCGGCCACCGAGGTGACGTGGCCGTGCGACACCACGATGTTGTGGCCGACGATCACGAGCAGCTCGGCCCGCTCCCAGTCGGCGATCGACTGCAGGAAGGCCGACCCGGTGATCAGGTCGGGCACGAGCATCCGGTTCGGCGTGTCGATGGTGTTGGGGCTGTAGAGCTGCCGGGTGCCGACCGCCCGCATCCAGCGGTCGGCCACGGTGCGGCCGGCGGAGTCGAGGATCCAGCCCGTCGAGCGGTAGCAGGCGATCGCATCCGGACCGTGCTCGTCGAGGATCCGGCGCAACCGGGCGGCCAGATCGCCCATCACCGCGTCCCAGGTGGCCTGCTCGCCGCGGAGCAACGGCTCCTCGAGGCGCTCGGGATCGTGGTGCATCCGCCCGAGCGAGCGGCCCTTCGAGCAGGTGTAGCCGCGCGACAGGGCGTGGTCGGGGTCGCCGCTCACCTTCAGGACCTGATCGCCGTCGACCTCGATGAGCAGCCCGCAGGTGGCCTGGCAGATGCGGCAGAAGCTGTGGACCGTCCGCATCAGATGTTGTTGCCGCCGTCGACGGCCAGAGCCTGACCGGTGACGTAGGACGCGTCGTCCGACAGCAGGAAGGCGATGGTCGCGGCGACCTCCTCGGGCAGACCGACCCGGCCCATGGGGATGGTCTTGGAGGCCAGCTCCTGCTGCTTGGGGTCGCTGTCGTAGAAGGCCTGGAGCATCGGCGTGAGCATCTGTCCGGGGCACACAGCGTTGACCCGGATCCCCTTCCGGGCGTAGTCGAGCGCGGCGGAGCGGGTGAGCCCGATCACGGCGTGCTTCGACGTGGCGTAGGGGCCGATGCCCCGGATGCCGACCCGGAGCCCGGTCAGCGACGACACGTTCACGATGGCCCCGGCCCCGTTGGCGGACAGGTGGGCCAGCTCGTGCTTCACGCACAGGAACATGCCCCGCACGTTGAGCTCCAGCACCGCGTCCCAGGTGGCCTCGTCGACGTCCCCGAATCGGGTCGGCACCATGGATCGCCCGGCGTTGTTCACCGCGCCCCACAGGGGGCCGAGGGCCGCCGCCGCGGCGTCGACCATCCCGGCCACCTCGTCGGCATCGGTGACATCGGCGGTGAGCCCCACCGCCGGGACCCCGAGGGCCTCCACGTCAGCGACCGTCGCCTTCACGGCGTCGCCGTCGATGTCGACGACCGCCACAGGCCCGCCCTCCGATGCCAGCCGCAGTGCCACGGCCCGACCGAGGCCGGCGCCGGCGCCGGTGACGAGCACCGGGCGCTCGTGGAAGCGAGGGGCGTTGGTCATCCGGCGGCTCGGGTGAAGGTGAGGGGGAGCTCGTGGATCCCGTGGACGAGGTAGCTGAGGTCGTAGGCCACGGCGTCGGGCTCGACGGCGAGCCGCAGGTCGACCACGCGGGTGAGCAGCGTCCGCACGGCGATGCGGGCCTCGGCCCGAGCCAACGACGCCCCGAGGCAGAAGTGGGGCCCGAGCCCGAACCCGAGGTGCGGCGTGGCGTCCGACCGCCCGGGCTGGCACTCCCCGGGCGAATCGAAGTGCTCGGGATCGCGGTTGCCGGCCGCGTAGGCCAGCCACACGTTGGTGCCCTTGGTGATCGCCACCCCGCCGAGCTCGTAGTCGGCGGTGGCCGTCCGGTAGAGCCCGGTGGACGGCGGCTCCAGCCGGAGCACCTCCTCCAGGAAGGGCGGGATGCGCTCGGGGTCGGCTCGCAGCTCGTCGGCCACCTCGGGATCGGTGGCCAGCCGGAGGACGGCGGCGTTGATGAGCTTGGCGGTGGTCTCGTTGCCGGCGATGAGGAACTGCATCACCATCTCGACGATCTCGTAGTGGCTCAGTCGTTCCCCGTCGATGCGGGACTCGACGATCTGCGACACGAGGTCGTCGGTCGGGGCGGCCTCCCGTTCGGCGATCACGCCGAGGAGGTACTCGACCATCTCCGACCGGCATCGCACGACCTCGGTGAGCTCGGGCTTGCCGAGGTCGCTGCGGCCGAAGCTGAGCACAAGCCCGTCGGACCACCGCCGGAAGTCGTCCATCCGGTCGAGCGACACGCCGAGGGCCCGGGCGATCACGATCATCGGGAGCGGGAGGGCGTACTGCGACGAGAGCTCGACGGTGCCGGCGTCGACGAAGTCGTCGATCAGCTGGTGGGTGAGGGCCTCGATCTCGGGCTCCAGGGCCCGGATGGTGGCAGGTCGGAAGGCCCGGTTGACGAGGGCCCGCTGCCGGGCGTGGTCGGGCGGGTCGGCCCGCACCAGCACCGGCGCCGTGCCCAGGCGCGACGTACGGAGGATCAGGTCGGCGACCTCGCCGCCCTCGGCCAGCAGCTCCTTCATCATCCCGCCGACCTGGCGGTCGACGGCCGGCCCGACCGTGCGCTTGCTGGAGAACACCTCCGGCTGCCGGAGCACCTCGACGATCAGGTCGTAGCGGGTGACGACGTAGGCCTCGAGCTGCTCGACCCACACGACGGGCGAGTCCTCGCGGAGGGCATCGAGGATCGGGTACGGGCAGCGCACGCTCTCGGGGTCGAGCTCGAAGAGGCCCACCGCAGCGGCCAGCGCGTCGCTTCCCCCCATGTCGCAGGACCGTAGCCCACGCGGGACAACTCCCGTCGACTGTCCGATAGTGCGATCAGGCCTGCTCGGCGACGTCGGGCGACACGGGCGCGTGGCGGCGAGCCTCGTCGGCCTGGAACTTCCCCGGAGCCGGGATCCCGACGGCAACCTGTGTGACCTTGTGGAGCAGCCGTCCGGGCAGGATGCGGCTGCCGTAGAGGAGGAGCTGGGCGTCGATGCCGACGGCCCGACGTCGGAAGGAGCCGGTGTCGCTCAGCGCCTTCTCCACCGTCGGCGCGAAGGTCGTCGGGTCGCGGGCGATCTTCATGATGCGGTCGCCGGTTCGACGTAGGGCGAGGTGCATCGGCGCATAGGGGCCGCTCGTGTCCTCCCAGGTGGTGGTGAGCTCGAGGATGTCGGTCTTGAAGGTGCCGGTGACGATCACCGTGACCCCCAGCCCGAACGGGGCCACCTCGTGCGAGAGGGCCTCGCCCCACCGCTCGAGCGCCCCTTTGGCGGCCGAGTAGGCGCCGATGGCCGGCATCCCGCGGATGGCCCCCTGGCTGGAGACGAGGACGATGCGACCGCGACCGGCGGCCCGCATCGCGGGCATGAGGGCCCGGGTGAGACGGACGGGCCCGAACACGTTGGTCGAGAAGATCTGGGCCCAGGTGTCGAACGGCATCTCCTCGATGCTCCCGACGCCGGCCAGCCCGGCGTTGTGGACCACGCCGTCGGGGGCGCCGACCCGATCGGTGATCGCGGCGACGGCGTCGGTGATCGAGCGCTCGTCGTCGAGGTCGAGGCGCACGGGCACCAACCGGTCGTCGTCCCCCGTGACGCCCGCGGCAGCCTGCAGCCCGTCCATGTCCCGATCGGGGTTGCGCATGGCGGCCAGCACCGTC
>JALYWQ010000086.1 GCA_030852625.1 Actinomycetota bacterium | reverse complement strand
GCAACGCCGTGGACCAGGCGGCCCGCGAGGTCACCACCCGCTACGACTTCAAGGGCACCGACACCTCGATCGAGCTGACGACCAGCGAGATCAAGCTGGAGTCGGCCAGCGAGGACCGCCTCGCCGCGCTGCGGGTGCTCCTCGAGGAGAAGCTCGTGAAGCGGAAGGTGTCGCTCAAGGCCCTCGACTACCAGAAGATCGAGGAGGCCTCCGGCGCCCGGGCCCGTCAGCTGGTGAAGCTCGTGGCCGGGATCTCCAAGGAGAAGGCCACCGAGCTGAACAAGCACATCAAGGCCCTGAACCTGAAGGGCGTGCAGTCCCAGGCCCAGGGCGACCAGCTGCGGGTGACGGGCAAGAAGCGCGACGACCTCCAGGCCGCCATCGCGGCGCTGAAGGAGCACGACTTCGGCATCCCCCTCCAGTTCACGAACTTCCGCGACTGACCGCCCGTCCAGGACGGGCTCGCAAGGCGTGCCGCGCTAGCGGTCGCCGACGGCGGATCTCACGGCGTCGGCGATGCCCCGGTAGCCGTCGGCGGTCGGATGGACGCCGTCGCTCCCCGCGTCGAGGGGCTGCACCCACGGATCGCTGCTGCACAGCTCGTGGCCGGCCAGGGCCTCGGTGATGTCGAGGTACTCGACGGTGGTGCTGCCGGCCTGCTCGACAGAGGCCTGGATGGCCCCGTTCATCTCACCCAGCACCCGGTCGAGGGTCACCTGCTCGTCGGACGCCAGCCACGGGCAGTCCACCGGATCGCCGCCGGTGACGAGGCGGGGGTACCCCACGTGGATGATGCGGGCCTCGGGGTAGGCGGCCCGAAGGGCCGGGTACACATCCCGGGCCAGCGACAGAGACAGTGCGGCCAGGGTGGCCTGGTAGGTCGCTTCGGCGTCGGGGGTGGACTGGCCGCAGTCGGCCGCGCACACGAACACCAGGGCCAGGTACCGGAGGTCGTTGGCACCGATCGTGAGGGTGACGAGGTCGACCTCGGGATCCGGGGTGTCCGGGATCTGGGGATCGAGGCCCAACGCGGCGGTGGCACCGATGAGCTGGTCGACCGTCGCCCCGCCACAAGCGCGGAGGTCGCTGAGCTCCACCCCGGGCACCTCGACGTCGAGGAGGCGGGGCCACGCCCGACGTGATCGCAGGCACGCGCCCGAGTGGGCTTCGTACGGGCCGGCACCGCCGCCGGCCGAGATCGAGTCGCCGAGCGCCACGTAGGTGGCCGAAGCGGACCGGGTCGCATCGACGTCGTCGTCGTCGCCCGAACAGGCCGCGAGGAGGGTCATCGCCAGCGCGATGGCACCCAGCCCTGCGATCCCTCGCACCCGAGCGCCGGTCACCCCGCGCTGGATCGGGGTCGGGCCCGGAACAGCACCTCCTGGTTGAACAACCAGGAAGGCGCGAAGCGCAGCGGGGTGTTCCGCCGCTCCACCACCGTGTAGCTCTGCTCCATCTCCTCGATGAGGTGACGGTGGTCGAAGTCCCGGTGCCAACCGAGGAAGTGATCGGAGTCGTCGTCGGCGAAGCGCTCCGGGTCACGGGAGGTCCGTCCGAACGTCCGCCGGAGCAGGTCACGGGTGGAGTACTCGCGGGGTCGGCCCTTCAGCACCACCCGGGCGGCCTCCTTCAGCAACACGGCAGGACCGATCTCGACCGGGACGTCGATCAGCACCGATCCCGTGGGCGACACGTACCGCTGTGCGAACTCGTAGAACTCGCGGCGCGGCGCCAGGGGCAGGTGCTCGAGCACCCCGAGGCAGGCGATGACGTCGATCTTGGCCCCGTCGAGGAACTTCTCGAGCTCCGCGACGGTGCCGAACACCGCGATGCGATCACCGAGGGGGTGCCGGGCCTTCGCTTCGGCGAGGAGGCCCTGCATGACCTCACCCGGTTCGTAGGCCAGCACCAGCTCGGGAGGATCGGGCTGGTCGAGGAGGAGCTCGAGGACCCGGCCGTCACCGGTGCCCCAGTCGAGAACGGTGCGGGGCCGCCCCGCCCGGAGCATCTCCACGGCCACGGAGGCCCGCTGCTCGTGCGCGTAGCGGACGATCCACCACGGGCTGCCATGGGTGGCCTCGGCGTAGTTGCTCGGCTGCCGTTGCTTGCGACCCACGAGTCCTCCGACGTCCCTCGTGTCCGATGTCCCGTGCAGACTACGCGCCGCCTCGCTGGCCGCGGCGAACTCGGCACGCTCAGCGCGAAGGTGCCCCGTCCGGGGGGCGGGGCACCTCCAACACGTGGGCCCGGAAGGATTTGAACCTCCGTAGGCAATGCCGACTGGTTTACAGCCAGTTCCCTTTGGCCACTCGGGCACGGACCCAGACGTGCTCACGATATCGCTCTCGGCCCAGGCGGCCGAATGGACGGCCCGCCGCCACCGAGCCGGTACCCGGTTGGTCCGGCGGCAGGGTCGCTCGTCACCTACGGTTTGCGGACTGCCACACTGGGTTGACGGCTTCGAGACTTCGGCGGGCGCCGGGGTGGCACCGGGGCCGGGAAGGAGCACCGCCCGTGACCGCCATCCCTCGCCTCGAGCCGCTCGTGCGATCCACCCTCCGATCGGGGGCCACGACATGAGCCTGCGCCAGAGCGTCCCCGGGCTCGTCCGTCGCGGCGTCAACCGGCTGCCCGACGACATGCGCAAGGAGCTCGGTCGTCGGGCCTCGGAGCTGAAGGGCATCGGACAGCTGAAGGCCAACCAGGCCCTCCTCGCGAAGCGCCTGGCCGACCTGGAAGCGCGTGAGCTGGGGGCCCGCCCGGCCCCGCCCGACGTCGTCGACGACCGCTTCCCGCCCGGCGTGCGCTCCCGGATCTGCACCCAGGCCCAGCTCGCCGAACCGTGGTTCGACGCCTGGTCCCGGGAGCTGCGCGAACCGGCGTACGCCCACCGCAAGAGCTGGGAGTTCACCTACATCGCCGAAGTGCTCCAGGCGATGGGGCAGCTCCAGCCAGGCCGCCGCGGTCTGGGCTTCGGGGTTGGCCGGGAGCCGCTCGTCGCCGCCCTGGCCAACCGTGGCGTGAGCATCCTGGCCACCGACCTCGATCCCGAGGCCAAGGAGGCCCGGGCCTGGCTCCGCACCGACCAGCACGCCGACAACATCGAGGCCATGTCCCGACCGGAGGTCTGCGATCCGGCGAAGTTCCGAGAGCTCGTCGACTGGCGAGCCGTCGACATGCGTGCCATCCCGAGCGACCTGCGGGGCTTCGACTTCTGCTGGTCGGCCTGCGCGCTGGAGCACCTCGGCACGCTGGAGGAGGGGATGCGGTTCGTCGAGCAATCCCTGGAGACGCTGGTCCCCGGCGGGATCGCCGTCCACACCACGGAGTACAACCTGTACTCGAACGACAGCACGATCGAGTCGGGGCCCGTCGTCGTCTACCGGCAACGTGACCTCGAGGAGCTGCGCACTCGGCTGGAGGGCCAGGGCCACGAGCTCGCCGCGTACGACCTCGCTCCGGGCGACGGCCTGCTCGACCACTACGTCGACCTGCCGCCGTACGCCGAGGAGCCCTGCCTACGGTTCCTGTTCGGGTCCTACACCCTGACCTCGGTGGCGCTGGTCATCAGGACCCGGGCCAGCTGACGCCACGCCCGGTGACACCGGGCGCTGATCGGTGTCAGGCGGTGCGCTGGTTGCGGCGGCGCTGCACGTAGCGAGCGGTCGCCCCCGCCGCGATCAGCACCAGGCCGATGCGAGCGATGTCGAGCAGGTGGTCGGAGCCGGTGCGGGCCAGCTTGCCGCCGCCCGTGGGCGTGCGGCTCCCGAGCACCTCAGGCACCCGACCGCTACCGCCGCCGTTCACCCCGGGAGGGCCCTGCGGACCCTGGGGACCCTGCGGGCCCCGGAGGCAGGACGACATCGGCGCCATCTTCCCGGCGCGGTTGATGCAGAAGTCGAACGCACCGACCAGCTTCTGCATCTTGAAGACGTCGAGGTGGTGCAGGGCGTCGAGCTCGAAGTCCGGACCGACGGGGGTCTGGAAGGTGATCTGGCCGTTGGCGTCTGCGGTCACCTCCGGCAGCTCGATCGGGTCGGAGGACAGGATGCCGCAGTAGTTGTCCCCGGGTTCGAGGCCACCGATCACGATGGAGACGATGTCGGTCTGGAGCGTGAGCTCGAGGTCCAGCAGGTCGATCAGCTCCAGGGCGACGCCAACCGAGACCGGCGGGTAGCCGGGGTTCGAGCCCGGGAGGCACCCAGGTTCGACGACCTGGGCCTGGGCGGTGGCAGGGGCTACCGCGATGAGGCCGAGACCCATGCACAACATGAGGAACGTGCCGACGACGATGCGCTTCACCAAAGACTCCCTGCAATGGATGCCCGCAGGACCACAATCAGCACTGAGCGTACAGGTATGACCACTAGCGGGCAATGGCTCTTGACAACCCCAATGGCTGCCGAATGGGACCACTGTACGTGATCTTCTCACCTTGGACCGTGAGATCAACGGTCGCGGCCGTCGGTCCGGACCCCCCGGAGGGCACGAGATCCAGCCGGTACGGCCCCTCGGGGAGCGTTCCGGCCAGGCGCAACTCGAGCGAGGTGGTGCTTCCGGGGGGCAGTTCGACGTCGAGTCGGTGGAACCACCGGCCCACCGTGAAGAAGCTGGCGACCTGGGCCGGGCCGCCGTCCAGGGTGGCCGATTCGATGGGCAGGGCGGTGTGGATGAGGACCGCCGACCGGTTGGTGCCCGTTGGCGGGGCCGGTGTGCGGAAGGACCCGATCACGTAGTTGGCCAGGCCCGAGGCAGGCGCGCTGTTGGTCAGGTCGACTCGCAGGAGGGTGGACGCGTCGGACCCGTCGACCTCGCCCGTGTAGGAGATCGCCGTGGACAGGAACGAATCGATCTTGTTGCCGAGCAGGTTGACCGTCGACACGAGGAGACCGTCCACGGGGGGTGCGGGGAACTCGCCGTCGAGGTCGACCTCGCGGAGCAACGCCGCGGTCGGGTCGAGGAACGAGCTGATGGTGAGGTGGCCCTCTTTCGCCACCGGTGCGAAGAGGTCGAAGAGCGTCCGCGGGTTGGGGAGGTTCGACGTCTCCAACCGCTCGAAGGTCGTCGACGCCACCTCGTCGAGCACCTCGCGCCGGGGCGCGGTCGCTCCGGGGAAGTCGAGGTACTGCTGGAGGAGCAGGTACCGCTCCACGTTGCTGGCGTCGAGGGTCGGGCCACCTTCCACCGACACCGGGCCGGTGAAGTGCAGCAACGGTGCCAGCGAGGTGGGATCGAGGCGGATCACACCGTCGACTGTGTCTCGCCCGCTCTGCTCCCACATCTCGCCCAGGACCGAGGCGACGGCGGCGAAGTCGGGCGGGATCGTGCTCGAGAGGAACTGGGCGGTGACCCCGTACTGGCTGTAGGGCCGCACCCTCGGGTCGCCGAGGTCGAACGCCGACTGGTCGAAGGTGGCGGAGCCGAAGAGCTGGCTGGTGCTGCCGTGCTCCCCCAGGCGGAACCGCCCGTTCTCGAAGCTCACGGCCGCGAACGACGACGGGAACCCGAACCGACCGCGGGCTTCGGCGGGCGACGTGAACACCACGAGGTACCGACGGATCTCGTCCCGGCCCAGTGCATCGGGGAGGGCCTCAGCGGCCCGGGAGCCGAGGCGAGCGTCGCGACCGGCCCGGGTGCTCTCGTCACGGAGCTCCTCGAGGCGGTCCCGGAGCGGCGGGAGCAGCGGCTGGCCGTCGTGGTCGTCCACCTCGGCGACCACCTCGTCGAGGGAGCGGGCCAAGCGGGAGAGCGGGGTCGCCAGGTCCTCGAGGGCGCCGAGGTCGATGAGCCCCGCACGGACCGCGAGTCGATCGCCGGCGACGGCCGCGACGGCCCGGCCGGCTTCGTTGGCCGCCACCTCCACCCGCTTCAGCACGCCCACGGTGGCGTCGATCTGCGGGGCGCTCAACGGGAACACCCGGGCCCCGAGGCCATAGCGCTCGATCTCGGAACGAGCCGAGTGGACCGCCACGCGGGCGTTCTCGAGGTGGGCCGCAGCGAGCTCGACCTCGCCCCGGCGGGCCGCCGACAAGCCCAGGCGCAACTGCGACGCACCGGTCTCGAGGTCGTTGGCGCTGAAGAACAAGCCGAGGGCCGCCACGAGGCTCGCCCCCACCCACACCACGGCCCCGAGCGCCACACCGACCATCCACCGCCGCCGCCAGCGGGCCGAGGATCGCTGCCACGCCGACCCCAGCAGGAGCAGGGCCACGGCGACCGACGCCACGGCGATCTGGATCGTCGGCACCTCGCCCCCAGCGAAGAGGAGGGTGAGCACGGTGGTGCCACCGCTCACCGCACGGCTGAAGACGGCGCGGCGCTCGAGCCGGCGCGACGACAGCACGGCGAAGCCGATGGCCAGGGCGGCGAGGCCGGCCGACGGCCAGGTCCTGGCCATGAGCACCGCCACGGCCGCGGCGGTGAGGACGTAGGGCCGGCGGGCCTTGTTCGCGAGCACCGCGCCGGCGACGACGAGGCCCGCGGACCAGATCCAGTCGACGATCTGGGTACCGACGAGGTCGGCGCCGGCCAGCGGAGCGGCCAGGCCGGTGATGCCGGCCCCGAGGATGAGGCGGTTGGAGCGGGACAGCCGTCGCCGGCCACCCCGACGCCCCTCGGACGCCCCGAACGAATCCATTCGGTTCAGCTGACGGGAGCGGCCGATCGGCCCCCGGCAGACTTCGACGAGCTGGCCGCGCCATCGGCCGAGTAGGCGTAGGTGTAGCCGTACTCGTAGCCGTCACCGGGGCCGACACCGTTCAGCACGAGGCCCTTCACCGGAGCACCGACCTGGACCAGGCGCTGCACGGCCTGGTGGAGGACCCGCTGCCGGGTGGTCCGGGCGTCGACGACCATCAGCGTGGCGTCGACCATGCGCGACACGACGAGGGCGTCGGAGACCGGGAGGATCGGCGTGCAGTCGAGGAGGACGACGTCGAACTCCTGCGCCACGGCGTGGATCACCGCCGCGGCCCGCTCGGACGAGAGCAGCTCGGACGGGTTGGGCGGCAGGGCGCCGGCCGGGAGGAGGTACAGGTAGTCGTTGATCGTGCGGAAGGCCTGCGCCAGGGTGACGTCGCCGAGGAGCACGTCGGTGAGCCCGGGGCCGAGCGGCTCGTTGAAGCGCCGGTGGATCTTGGGCCGGCGGAGGTCGCAGCAGATCACGCAGACCCGCTCCCCGCCCTGGGCGAAGGCCTCGGCCAGGTTGGCGATCACGGTGGTCTTCCCGTCGCCGGGGAGCGCCGAGGTGACCTGGATGACGTTGAACGGGTCGTCGAGCCCTGCGAACTTGATCGCCGTCCGGAGGGTTCGGAAGGCCTCCGCCGACTGACCCCGGGGATCGTCGCGCATGACCACGGCGTCGTCCGGGAGCTTGTTCCGATCCTCGGGGACGACGCCGAGCACGGGCAGGCCCGGCGCGGCGACCTCGAGGTCGCGCATGCCCCGGATCCGCTCGTCGAGGCTGTCGCGGAGGAAGGCCAGCACCACGCCGAGCAGGAGGCCGACGATGAGGGCGAGGATGCCGTCCTGCACCGGCTTCGGCGCCACCGGGTCGTTGGACGGCTCGGCGGCGCTCAGGAGCGATGGTCCTTCGGTGGCCTGGAGGCCGGACGCGTAGCGCACCGACTCGAGCTGGGACTGGTACCCGGCCCGCCGGGTCTCGAGGGGGGTCAGCTCGGCGTCGAGGGCGACGGTGAGGTCGTCGCGCCGGGCCGTGAGGGTGGGGTTCCCCGGGGTCTGCTCGAGCTGCTGCTCCACCTCGTTGAGGGGCGCACGGATGGCGTCGATCTGCTCCTGCACGGTGGCGATCTGGCCTTCGATGGCGGTGGCGGTGGCGGCGAGCTCGTCGATGCGGTCTTCGCGCTGCTTCTCGATGAACACCTCGATGTAGGTGTTCACCAGCTCGGCGGCCTCCACCGAATCGGGGGCCGTGAGGGACAGCTTCACGAGGTCGGACGCCGCCGGGTCGAACGTCACCTCGACGTCGTCGGGGTCGAGCGGCCCGTCGTAGGCCGCCGCCACGGCATCACGAGTGGCGCCGGCCTCCAACCGGTTCACATCGTTGGTGAGGATGCGACCGGCGCTGAGTGCTGCGATGTAGGAGTCGAGCGAGCTGCCCGCAGCGGGGGTGGTGCTCAGCCGGCTGAGGAGGAGATCGGCCTCGACCTTGTACTGCTTCTCCTGCTGGACGCTCAGGCCGACGGCCAGGAGCGTGGCCGTGAGCGCCACGAGGGCGACGACCTTCCAACGGCGGAGGAGGACATCGAGGTAGGCGCGGAGGCTGAACGCATCGTGGCCGCTGGAGGGCTGGTCGGCGGGGGGCACCGGGTCACGGTAACAAGTCGCATGTGCGCGGTGCGTGGCACGGTGCCATCATCCCGGCATGCCCTCCCTCTCCGGCCTGCGGAATCGCGCCCGGCAGCTCTGGCAGCCCGCACCCATGGCGGACTTCGAGGACTTCGACGAGTACTGGGAACGACGGGGGGAGCTCGACACGGTCTTCCGGCGTTGGGTGGTGGCCGCCGATCTCATCGAGGACGGGGCGCGGGTCCTCGACCTCGGCTGCGGCAGTGGCGACTTCCTTCGCTACCTCCGCACCCGTCGCCCCAACGTGGTGGGCGTCGGATCCGACTCCTCCCAGACCGCGCTCCGGATGACCCGTGACGCCGGCTTCGAGACGCTCGATCTGAACGCCCAGGACGACAGCATCCCGCCGGGGTTCGACGTGATCACGGCGTTCGAGATCCTCGAGCACCTGCCCGAGGCCGAGGTCGCCATCCGGCGCTGGGTGGAGGCCGCCGGCACGTGCGTGATCATCTCCGTGCCCAACGTCGGCTACATCGGCTGCCGGATCCGGCTGGCCCTCTTCGGGCGGTTCCCGTTGACCAACTGCGTGTACCACATCAAGGAACACGTGCGGCACTGGACCGCGAAGGACTTCCACGAGTGGACGGAGCGACTCGGGCTCCGGGTCACCCACGTCGACTCGCAGTACGGCTTCCCCGTGCTGTCGAAGCGCTGGCCGTCGCTGTTCAGCGCCGGGCTGGTCTACCGGGTGGAGCTGGCGCCCACGTCCGTCGGTGCCGGCCGGAGCAGCTCCTCGGCCTGAGCGTCGGCCTCGGCGGCGTCGGCCTCGGCGGCGTCCGCCTTGCGGCGCTCGGCGGTGGCCGTGACGGCGACCACCAGCCCGACGTAGAACCACAGCCACCGCCACCAGAAGATGTTGTCGAAGTAGGCGTTGGCCAGGTAGGCGAAGTAGCCGGCCGCCACCCCGAGCGTGAGCATGTCGTCGCGTTGGCGCCAGACCCGGCGGACGATGGCGCCGACGAGCACGGCGAACCCGAGCACGCCGAGCACCCCGGCCGAGGTGATGAGGCCGAGGTACACGTTGTGCGATGGCCGCATGTAGTTGAAGCCCTGGCCGGTGACCGGCCGTTCCTGCCACCGGTCGAAGACCCGCTCGGCGAGGTCGTCACGGATGGCGCCGGAGCCCACGGCAGTGGACGAGTCGCCGAAGGTCCGCCCGAGGGCGTCCTCCCCGCTCGGTTGGATCACACCGGTGGCGAACACCATGAGGACGGCGGCCAGACCGAGGGCCAGCCCCCCGAACACCCGCCGGTCGCGGGTCATCGGACCGACGATGAGCGCCAGTACCGCGAGGCCGCCCAGCGCGGCCCGAGAGCCGCTCTGCAGGATCCCGAGGGCCAGGATCGGGAAGGCCGGCAGGGCCCATGGGCGCAGGCGGCCCGACAGGAGCAGGCCGAGGCCGGCGCCGATCCCCATGAGCGACAGGCTGCCGAACTGGTTGGGGTGCACGGTCACGCCGATCGCCCTGGCGCCACCCCGCCCGTACGGGAGGGTGAGGCCGATCAGGGCGCTGAACGTGCAGCCCGCGAAGAAGGCGTTGACGATCCGGACCATGAACTTCCGATTGGGACGGACGAGCGCCCAGAGGGCCATGGGGAGGAAGCTGCCGAGGATGAACTTCATGAGGTTCCCGAGGTTGGGGCCCCACCCCGACACGTCGCGGTTCGGGACCCCGAGGGCCTTGTACATGAAGGGGCCCGCCGTCTCGAAGAGCGCCCCGACCAAGCCGCCGAGCGAGATCACGCCGAGGGCGATGAAGATCGTCCGGTAGGTCTGCTCCTCCGACGACCGCTGTTCGACGAGGCGCATCAAGAGGTAGACCCCGACCGCTGCGACCAGGAAGAAGTCGCTCGCCGGGATCGGGATGGCGCCGGGGAACAACCGGTTCATCGGGATCGTGAAGGACGTGAGCAGCACCAGCGACGAGCCGACCTGACCGACGTCGAACCGGGTGGTGGTGGCCAGCGCCACCAGCGCCACGGCGAAGAACAGGGCCACGATCATCGGCAAGCTGGTGACGAGCAGGGCCGCGAAGCCCCCCAAGCCGAGCGCGAGCCCGATGTCGAGGGGTCCGGTCGAACGAGCCAGTCGCATCAGGATCGACCTCCGCCGGTCAGGCCGGCCAGTTCGAGCATCACCTTGGTGGTGCGGGCGCAGCTCTCGGTGTCGAGGTGCGTGAAGTAGCGGGAGCGGACGCCCTCGGCGGCGGCGACGAACGGGGCCGGGTCGACGAACGCCTGCGCGAGCAGCTCGTGGAGCTCGGTCCAGTTGCGGCAGTGGAGCCCCCCGGTGAGGAGCGCCGGCGATTCGTACATCCCGCGGCCTCGCTCGTAGTCCTCCAGGTCGGGCATGAGGTACAGGATGGGCCGCCCGAGCAGGGCGTAGTCCACCGAGATGGCCGAGTAGTCGGTGATGAGGATGTCCACGGCTCGGAGGAGCACGTTGACGTCGAGGTCGGCGGGCCGGCCGAGGACGACCCGCTTCCCGCCGCCGGCGCCGGCGCGCGCGAACACCTCGGTGTCACCCTGCGGGTGCATGCGGATGAGCAGGGCCGCGTCGTGTGCCTCGAGCAGCGCCTCGAGGGCCGGGAGGTCGAAGCCGTCGGCGAGGAAGGCCTCGCTGCTGCCGTCCCGCCACGTCGGGGCGTAGAGCACGAACTTCGCCGTGTCGCCCAGCTCGGGAGGCAGAGCGGCGCGACGAACGCGCGCCGCTTCTGCTTCGGCCTCCGGCCCCGTCCGGCCCGTGATGTCGGCGCGCGGCGTGCCGACGACCGGGGTTCGGTCGGGTCCGATGCCGAACGCGGTCTGGAACCGGCTGGCGACGAGCTCCGACTGCGACGGGATCATCCGCACGCGCGATCGGGTGGCGTTGGTGGCGCGGCGGGCGAGGTCGTTCACCAAACCGATCAGCCGGCCGGTCCCCGGGATCAGCTTGTCGCCCTCCGGGAAGTCGGCGTGGATCCGCTTGAAGGGTGCCCCGTGCCAGGTCTGCACGATCGTGGCCCGACCGACGAGCGGACGGTTGAGGTCGCTGGGCCCGAACCCGAGGACGACGGTGCCGGCCCGCAACTGCAGCCACCAGCCTTTGGGGCTGCGCTTGTTCACCGCGTCGAACCCGGCGGCCTGGACCTGGTCGCGCTCGGCGGGGCCCTGGGCGAACCACACCGCCCGGACGCCCCGCGGTGCCGCCGCCACCACGTGCTCGAACAGGTAGCGGGGGTTGTCCTTGAACCCGTGGGCGTAGGCGAAGGCCCAGAGGCCGCGCCGTCGTGGCATCAGGTAGGCCAGCGGCCAGACGAGCGGGTAGAAGGGCACGAAGGCGTAGCGGCGCAGGTTCCGGGCCTGGAGCGCGACGCGCGTGCGAGCACCCGCGCCGTCGGCGGCGGGCGCAGCACTACTCTCGCTGACGTGTTCGGCGTCGATCGCCCTTGCCTCGCTTGCAGTTTGCCCGGCCCGCGCCGGCACCCTACCTGGCCCACATCGGCGGTACGGGTCGCATGAGCGACCCTCAGCGGCCTGTCGTGGCCATCAACACGCTGGCCGTCAACCCGTCCAACGCCGGGTCCCGCACCATGCTCACCGGGCTCATCCCGGCCCTCGCCCGCGTGGCGCCGCACTTCCGCCTGCTGCTGGTCTGCCACGCCGAGAACCGCGAGCTCTACGACCCGGACCTCGAGGCCATCGAGCTCGACCCCCGCTCCGGCCAGGTGTTCCGCCGGGTGCTCTACGACCTGTTCCGGGTCTCGAAGGTGGTGGAGGGTCGCGCCGACGTCCTCGTCACGCCCGGCAACGTCGGGCCGCTCCGCTGCGCCATCCCGCAGGTGGCCGTCGTGGCCGCCCACCTGGTGCTGCCGTCGGCGCAGGAGGCCGCCCTGCCCGAGCGGATGCCGTGGCTCAAGGTGAAGTACCTCGGTTGGCCGTTCCGCCGCTACCTCCGGGGCGCCGACCAGGTGCTCGGCATCTCGGAGTACGTGGCTCAGGGCGTCGTCGACGAGTTGGGCATCGACCCCGGCAAGGTCCGTGCCATGCCGCTCGGGTTCACTCCACCCGAGGGCGGACCGACGCTCGAGGGCCGCGGGAACACCATCCTCTTCGTCGGCACCCTCTACCGCTACAAGGACGGCGACACCGCGGTGCGGGCCTTCGCGAAGGCTCGGCCCCAGCTCCCGGCCGATGCCCGCCTCGTCATCGCCGGCAAGGACCACGCCGGCGGGGCGGCGGCGCTCGCGGCCGTGGCCGAGGAGTGCGGCGTCACCGACGGGGTCGACATCGTGGGCCCGGTGAGCCCCGAGGAGCTCGACCGCCTGTTCCGGACCTCGGGCGTGCTGCTGATGCCGTCGAAGTGCGAGGGGTTCGGGCTGCCCGTGGCCGAGGCCATGGGCTACGGGCTCCCGGTGATCGCCGCCGACGCCACCGCTCTGCCCGGCGTGGCGGGCGGGGCCGCCCGCCTGGTCCCCGTGGCCGACGTCGACGGGTTCGCCCAGGCGCTCGTGGACATCCTCGGCAACCCGGAACGGCGACAGGCCATGGCCGCCGCCGGGGTGACCCGCGCCGCCGAGCTCACGTGGGAGGCCGGCGCCATCCAGCTGCGCGACGCCATCGAAGAGGCCCTCGCCGGCCGGGCGCCCTCCCGGATCAGGTGACGAGGGCGAAGGACTCCACTGTGCCGTGCACGGTGGCGTTGGCCCCGAGCACGGCGTAGTCGCCGACCACGCTGCCCCGGAGCACGGTGCAGCCGGCCGCCACCCACACACCGTCGCCGATCACGATCGGTCCGTTGTCGAACTCGAACGTCGGCGAACGCCGGTCGTGGCTCCCGCAGATGAGGCGAGCGCCCTGCGACAGGCACGTGTCGTGCCCGATGGTGAGCGGCTCGAGGTTCATCATCCAGACGTCCTCGCCGATCCACGCGTGGTCACCGATGGTCAGCTTCCACGGCCAGTGGACCCGAACCCGGTGGCGGATGAGCACGCCCGTGCCGACCGTGGCACCGAACATCCGCAGGATGCGCACCCGCAGGCGTGACGGGCACCACCACTTCACGAACACGAGGTTGAGCACCGCGAACCACAGGGCCTGCACCGGCAACGAGCGACCCTTGTCGTAGCCGTGGCCCTGGAAGCCGGCGAGCGAGCGCTCGACGGTCATCGGCCCGATTCGGGCGCGGGGGCCTTCTGCACGAAGATCATCCACACGGACCGGAGCGGACCGGGGAGGTGGTGGGCCAGGCCGAGCACCCCGCCCGCCAGGCGGGACCCGCCAGCGTAGAGGTGGGGCTCAGCGTCGGTCGTGAACGCGTGCACCGAGAACCGTGGACCGGGGAAGAGCCGCTCGAGGTCACGCCGGGTGTTCATGCGGTAGCAGGTCGGGAACGTGTCGGCCTCCTGCTTGCCCGGCTGGAGCTTGC
>JALYWQ010000056.1 GCA_030852625.1 Actinomycetota bacterium | reverse complement strand
ACCATCGTCCCGGCTCGACCTGTAGGCGCCCGCGAAGGCGGCCGGATGCGGCACCGACAGGATCGTGGCCGTCCGCACCCGGCTGGCCTCGAAGGCCGCGAGGTGCCAGGCCACACCCGCACCGGCGTCGTGGCCCACGATGTCGAACTCACCGATGCCGAGGGCATCGGCGACGCCGAGCACGTCGGCGGCGAGGTGGTCCATCGTGAAGGCGGCCACGTCGTCGATCCGAGCGCCGGGCGAATAGCCCCGCTGGGTGAACGCGACGGCGTGGTGGCCGGCGGCACCGAGGGCCTCGAGCTGCGCCGTCCAGCAGGCCGACGTCTGCGGCACGCCGTGCAGCAGGATGACGGCCCGACCGTCGGTCGGTCCGGCTCGGCGGGCCTGGAAGGTGAACGGGCCGACGGTGACGTCGAAGCGCTCGATCACGCTCGGCGCGGCGCCCGCGCTCATGCGACCACCGCGAGGAGGTCGTCGCGCGATGGGCGCTTCACCTTGGGGCCGCGAGGTCGCAAGGGCGCCGCGGCCGATGCCGCCTGCAGCTGCGGTAGTAGGGCGATGATGGCGGTGGGCGGCTCGAGCAGGTTCATCACCCGCATGAGGGTGCGGATCAGCTCCGGGTCGCCGATGGCGCCGGAGAAGAGGGCGCCGAAGTCGCCGCCGCCCCCGGGGCCGCCGTTCCGACGGCCGGCCGACGCCCCGCTGCGCATCTGATCGGTCATCACCGAGAAGTGGTACCAGGGCACCACCCGCTCCTGGCTGGCCGCTTCGTAGGCCCGACCCGCGTCGACCAGGTCGGCCGAGTCGTGGAGGGCGTCGGCGAGCATCGTGGCCTGCAACAGCGCCAACGACTGGCCCCGGCCGTAGGCCGGGTTGGTGCACGTGTGGGCGTCGCCCACCGCGAAGAGGCCCGCCACGAGCGGCGTGCCGTCGGCGGCGGTGAACGTGCGGGTGCGGTTGATGAGGCCGGTCATGCAGTGCACCGGGCTCATCGGCGTGCCACCGGCGGCCACGACGTCGGCGATCTCCGGCAGGAGCGACACGGTGGCGTCGAAGCGGTCGGAGTCGCTCAGGTGGGCCCGGAGCTCCTTGTCCTCCTTGTCGACGATGGCGGTGATCGAATAGGTGCCGGCGTCGCTGCCGATCACCCCCACACCGAGACCGGCGCCGAGCGCGCCGCGGAAGCCGAACCGCCCGCCGTCGACGGTGCGGTAGAAGCGGGAGAAGTAGACGACGCCGGCCTCGCCCGAGGTCTCGGTGATCTCGACCCCGTGCTCGGCCAGCCACGCCGGCACGTCGCCCCGGCGACCGGTGGTGGCAACGACCACGTCGGCGGCGACCTCGGTGCCGTCCTCGAGTCGCACGCCCGTGACGCGCGGTGGACGGTCGTCGGTCGCCCCGGCGGGGTCGACCAGCAACCCGGCCACGCCGATGCCGACCCGCAGGTCGACCCCCGGTTCGGCCAGCACCTGGCGGCGGACCACCCACTCGAAGGTGGTGCGCCGGCACGGCAGCATGCGGAGGTCGTCGTCGGAGCGGAGGACCTCGAGGGTGGCTTCGTCGAGCTCCATCGGCCCGTCGTTGCCGATCACGTTGGGCACCACGCCCTCGGCCTCGAGGGCCTCGAGCACGTCGGGGAAGCGATCCCGGAGGATCGTGCGGGCCAGGCCGAGGAACACGTGCGGGTGGCGCACCTGGGGCGCCCCCCGGCGGTCCCACTCGAAGGCCGCCTCCACGTCCGGCGGCATGGGGGTGTCGTCCCGCTCGATGATCGTCACCCGATGGCCGGCCCGGGCCAGGGCCAGCGCGGAACCCAGCCCGCCGATGCCGGCGCCGACGATCACGACGTCGAGGGAGTGGTCCATCAGCCGTTCTGCCCGCTGCGCAGGAGGTGCCCGGGACGGGCACCGGTGTCCTCGTCGGCCTCCCGGACGACCGTGCCGTTGACCATCGTGGCGAGGTAGCCGGTGGAGGGCTGCAGGACCCGACTGGCACCGGTGGGCAGGTCGTTGCGCACGTAGGGCGCCTGGATCTCGAGGTTGTCGAAGTCGATGACGTTCAGGTCGGCCTTGCGCCCCGGGGCCAGCACGCCGCGGTCGTCGAACCCGTACATCGACGCTGGCGCGCCGGTGAGCTTGTGCACTGCCACCTCGAGCGGCACCCGCTCGCCCTTGGTGCGGTCACGCACCCAGTGGGTGAGGTGGAAGGTGGAGCTGCTGCAGTCGGAGATCATCATCACGTGGGCGCCGGCGTCGGACAGTCCGCTCACCGAGTAGGGGTCGAGCAGCATGTCCCGGCACGGCTCGAGGGTGCCGTCGCCGAAGTTGTTGCCGAGGAGCGCGAAGAAGGTCGACCCGTCGCCTTCCGTCATCCGGTCGTAGAGGAGGTGGAGCGGGTCGATCCCGAGGGCCCGGGCCTGGGCCTTGATCGACTCGGACGGGTCCGGCTCGTACTCCACCGGGAAGGCCATCGAGAACATGCGGCCGACGCCCCGGCCGAGCATGGCGCCCATCAGCGCACCGATGCCGCCGGTGAACTCGTCGCCCTCGCCGAGGATCTGGTCCCGCACCTCGGGCTGGCGCATGCGGGCCGCACGAGCGGCGAGGGGGACCTCGGCCAGGGCCTTGTAGCTCGGGCGGTTCATGAACGGGTGGTAGGTGTCGAGGCTCGTCATGAAGGTGACGGCCCGGGGGATGATCTGCGGACGCAGCTGGGCGCCGCGGCTGTTCCAGTCGGCCACGCCGTCGAGCACCCGGCGGTACACGTTGGACTGCGGCGCGGCCTGGAACGTGCTGAAGGTGAGCGGGCGACCGGCGGCGATCGACAGGTCGGCCAGCAGGTCGAGCTCGGGCATGGCATCGAGCTGTTCCCCCGGCGTGATGGTCCCGTCGGCGATCGACTGGATGACGCCGTGACCGCTGCCGGCGATGGCGCCGGCGATGGCACCGAGCTCCTCGGCGGGGGCGAAGGTGCCCGGCACCACTCGGCCGCTGCGCGACATGTGGGCCCGGAAGCGGTTGCTGGAGAACCCGGCCGCGCCGGCGTCGAAGGCCTCCCGCACGATGCGGGCCATCTCGGCCACCTCGTCGGCGGTGGCGTCCTTGTCGTCGTAGGCCCGCTCCCCCATCACGTAGTAGCGCACGGGACCGTGGGCGATGTGGGCGGCCACGTTGGTGGCATAGCCCCGCCCGTCGAGCACGTCGAGGTAGTCGGCGAAGCTCTCCCACCTGCCCCACGGCATGCCGACGGTGAGGGCGGCGCCGGGGATGTCCTCGACGCCCTCCATCATGTCGATCAGCTGCTCGTGGTCGGCCGGTCGGACCGGGGCGAAGCCCACGCCGCAGTTGCCGAGCACGATCGAGGTGATGCCGTTGGTGGCCGACGGCTCGAGGGCGTCGTCCCACGTGACCTGGCCGTCGTAGTGGGTGTGGAGGTCGAGGAAGCCGGGGGTGACGATGGCGCCGTCGGCGTCGATCTCGTCGCGGGCGGGGCCGTCGACGGCGCCCACGGCGACGATGCGATCGCCTTCGATGGCGACGTCGCCGGTGTAGGGCGCCGCGCCGGTGCCGTCGACGATGGTGCCGCCGCGGATGACGGTGTCGAACACGTGTTGCTCCTGGGTTGGGTCAGGTGGTGGCGCTGCGGAGGCGCCACCGGATCGGAAGGTGCTTCACGCCGCCCACGAAGGCGGCCGCGGTGCGCTCGACGGGCCCGGCCAGCTCGACGTGGTCGAGCCGGGGGACGAGCTCCTCGAGCAGGATGCGGATCTCGGTGCGGGCCAGGTGGGCACCGAGGCAGTAGTGCTCCCCCACGCCGAGGCCGAGGTGGTGGTTGGGATCGCGGTCGACGCGGAACTCGTCGGGGGCGTCGAACACCGCGTCGTCGCGGTTGGCCGACGGATAGAACATCGCCAGCGTCTCCCCGGCCTTGATGTGGCGGCCGCCGAGCTCCACGTCCTCCACCGGGGTGCGGCAGAACTGGATCACCGGGCTGGTCCACCGGATGATCTCGTCGGCCGCCGTGCCGCAGAGGGACCGGTCCCCACGAAGCAGATCGAGCTGGTCGGGGTGCTCCATCAGGGCCAGCAGTCCGCCGGCCAGCGCGTTGCGGGTGGTGTCGTGCCCGGCCGAGGTGAGGATCAGGAAGTACGAGACGAGCTCGATGTCACCGATCGGCTCGCCGCCCACCGTGGCGTTCACCAGCGCGCTGTACAGGTCGTCGCGCGGCGCGGCCAGCCGGTCCTCCTTGAGGCGCCGGTAGTACTCCATCATCTCGAGGCCGAGGCTGGCGAGCTGCGGGGCGTAGTCGGGATCCTCGATGCCGAACACCGTGTTGGCGATGCGCAGCACGAGGTCCTCATCGGCGGGGTCGGCGCCGAGCACGCCGGCGATCACCTTGAGCGGGTGGTAGGCCGCGAGGTCGAACACGAAGTCGAAGGCGTCGTCGCGCACGTTGCGATCGAGGAGCTCGACCACGATCGACCGGATCGTCGCCTCGAGGGCCCGGATGGCGCTCGGCTTCAGGAACGGTGCTGCCACGGCCCGGAAGTCACGGTGCTCGGGTGGGTCCATGTTGATGAGGGTGCGGGGCTGCATGGCCCCGGTCATCATCTCGACCTGCTCCGAGAACAGGATCGTGCGGGGCGCGCTCTCGAACTGCTCGGGGTGGGTCGACAGGTAGCGCACGTCGTCGTACCGGGTGATGGCCCAGAAGGGTCGGAAGCCGGGCGGCTCGCACCAGTGCACCGGCGACTGCTCCCGCAGCGCCCGCCACGCTGCGTGCGGGTAGCCGTGGGCGGCGTAGCCGGCGGCGTCGACGAGCACCGCAGGGTCGACCACGTCGGGCTGGTCGTGCAGCCGCGGATCGTGGGACACGGGTTGGGTGACGGTCACGAGCGTCCTCCTCGCTTCGGGGCGGCCCGCGGCGTCGGGTCGAGCATCGGCAACAGCAGGGCATCGAGGGCCTCGAG
>JALYWQ010000262.1 GCA_030852625.1 Actinomycetota bacterium | reverse complement strand
TCCACCGGGCAGCTCGTGACCGAGGAGTTCTACGCCCTCGGGAAGCTGGCCCGCCTCGGGCTGGGCATCGCCCACTACGACGGCAACACCACCCTCTGCATGGCCTCGGCGGCCTCCGGCTACAAGCTGGCCTTCGGGAGCGACGGGCCGCCCGGCTGCTACGACGACTTCGTCGATGCCGACCTCGTCGTCCTGTTCGGCGCCAACGTGGCCGACAACCACCCCCTCCTCGCACCCCGGCTGCTCGGCCCCGATCGGCCGCGCACGATCGTCGTCGACCCCCGCGTCACGAAGACGGCGATGATCGCCGACCAGCACCTGCCGGTGAAGCCCCGCACCGACATCACCCTGATCAACGGGCTCCTGCACATCCTCTTCCGCGACGAACTGGTCGATCGCGACTACCTCGCGCAGCACACCACCGGAGTGGCCGAGCTCGAAGCCCACGTGGCCGCCTACGACCCCGAGCGGGTCGCCGCCGAATGCGGCCTGGCGGTGGAGGCCATCGAGCAGGCCGCCCGGGCCATCGGCGAGGCCGAGCGGTGCTGCATCGCGTGGACCATGGGGATCAACCACTCGGTGCAGGGCACCGAGAGCGTGGCCCTGCTGTGCTCCCTGGCCGCCGCCACCGGCAACATCGGTCGACCCGGCGCGTCGCCGTTCTCGATCACCGGCCAGTGCAACGCCATGGGCACGCGGGAGACGGGCTTCACGGCGTCGATGCCCGGCTACCGGCCCTACGACGACCCCGCCGCCCGGGCCGAGCTGGCCGAGTTGTGGGGCATCGAGCCCGACGAGCTGCCCACCGAGCGGGGCCGGGCCTACCCCGACATCGTCAACGCGGTGATGAACGGGAAGATCAAGGCCCTCTGGATCATCGGCACCAACCCCGTGGTGTCGTTCCCCAACCGGGAGGTGCTCGAGCACGCCCTCAACCGACTCGAGCTGCTCGTGGTGCAGGACGGCTTCGAGACGCCCACCACCGCGTTGGCCGACGTCGTCCTCCCCGCCGCCATCTGGGGGGAGAAGGAGGGCACCTTCACCAACTCGGAGCGACGGGTGTCCCGAGTTCGGGCCGCGGTGGCCCCGCCGGGTGTGGCCAAGTCCGACTTCGACATCTTCCTGGCCCTCGCCGAGCGGCTCGGCCAGCGGGAGCGGTTGTACCCCGGCTGGGCGGGTCCCGAGGACGCCTTCACAGAGTGGCGCCGGGTGTCGGCCGGTCGCCTGTGCGACTACAGCGGCATCACCTACGACCGCATCGACCTCGCCGGCGGCGTGCAGTGGCCCTGCCCGGCCGGCGACGAGTCGGTGCCCCTGGGCGGCTCCCCCCGGCTCTACGAGCACGGCAGGTTCCCGAACCCCACCGGCCGGGTGCGGCTGCACTGCGTCGACCGCCAGGAGCTCCGGGACAAGCCCCGGCGGGAGTTCCCCCTGCTGCTCAACACCGGTCGCACCGTGGAGCACTGGCACACCCGTACCAAGACGGCCCGCGTGCCGCTCCTCGAGCGGCTGGCGCCGGAGGCCTGGGTGGAGATCAACGAGGTCGACGCCAAGCCGCTCGGGTTGCGCACCGGCGACCTGGCGCGGGTGACGTCGTCACGCGGCGCCATCGAGCGGCTCGTGGTGCGGGTGACGCCGATCGTCCGCCCCGGCGAGGTGTTCGTACCGTTCCACTACGACGAGGCCTGCGCCAACCGCCTCACGGTCGACGAGTTCGACCCCATCTCCCGCGAGCCCAACTACAAGCAGTGCGCCGTCCGAGTCGAACGAGCCCACGTCTGACGGGCAAGCCAAGCTCCGCGCTACCCACGCGCCGGGTCAGGCCGGGGACTGGGGGATGACGCGGAAGATGTGGGCGACCTGGTCGGCGGCGGGGTCGAGGCGGACGTAGTTGTCGGGGCCTCGCCAGGTGTAGCTGTCGCCGGTGAGCTCGTCGATCACCTGGTACGGCACGGAGTGCGACAGGCCCATGGCACCGAGGTCGAGGCGCACGATGGTGTCCTGCGGGTGCTCGGGATCGAGGTTGACGATGCACAGCAGGAGGCTGCGGTCAGCGTGGCCCCGGGAGTACGCCAGGAACTGCTCGTTGTCACTGTGGTGGAACCGGATGTCGCGCAGGCCCCACACGTCGGGGTGCCGGCGTCGGATGGCGTTGACGGCACGCAGCAGGGGGGCCAGCGAGTCGGGCGCCGTGTAGTCGCGGTCCTTGAGCTCGTACTTCTCGGAGTGGGCGTACTCCTCGTTGCTCTCGCTGGCCGGTTCGTTCTCGCCCAGCTCGTAGCCGGAGTACACGCCGTAGGTCGGCACGAGGGTGGCGGCCAGCACGTAGCGGAGGGCGAACGCGGCACGAGGACCGCGCCGGAGCGGGCCGCTCAGGATGTCGGGCG
>JALYWQ010000037.1 GCA_030852625.1 Actinomycetota bacterium | reverse complement strand
CTCCTCCTCGACGTGAGCGACAACATCAGCCCCGGCATCGCCTGGCCGCCGAAGCAGACCACCATCTGCCCGCTCGGCCCGTCGGCGGTGTCGCCCATCGCGTCGGCCATCGTCCGCTTCAAGGACGAGTTCGTCGCCTACTGCGGTGGCACCGGCGAGTCGCCGGTGGCCATCAACGGGAAGGCCTACGTGCCCAAGCCGATCGAGGTGGCCGGTGTCTGACGTCGCCGCGCCCAGCACGGTGGCGGTCACCATCGACGGCAAGGTGTGCCAGGCCGCGCCCGGCGAGCTCGTCATCGACGTGGCCGAGCGCAACGGCACCTACATCCCGCGCTTCTGCTACCACCCGCGCATGGAGCCGGTGGGCATGTGCCGGATGTGCGTCGTCGAGATCGACACCGGTCGCGGCCCGGCCCTCCAGCCGGCCTGCATGATCCCGGTGGCCCCCGACATGGTGGTCGACACCGAGAGCGAGGTGACCAAGAAGGCGCAGGACGGCGTCCTCGAGTTCCTCCTCATCAACCACCCCCTCGACTGCCCGGTGTGCGACAAGGGCGGCGAGTGCCCGCTGCAGGACCAGACGATGTCCTACGGGCCCGGCGAGAGCCGCTTCATCGAGGAGAAGCGCCACTTCGAGAAGCCGATCCCGATCAGCGACCTCGTCGACCTCGACCGCGAGCGCTGCATCCTCTGCGACCGCTGCACCCGCTTCGCCAACGACGTGGCCGGCGACACGCTGATCCACTTCCAGGACCGCGGCAACCAGACCCAGGTCAACACCTTCCCCGACCACCCCTTCGCCAGCTACTTCAGCGGCAACACCGTGCAGATCTGCCCGGTCGGTGCGCTCACCTCGTCGGCCTACCGGTTCAAGGCCCGCCCGTGGGACCTCGACCAGGCCGAGAGCACCTGCACGAGCTGCTCGGTCGGCTGCCGCATGGTCGTGCAGTCGAGCCGCAACGAGCTGCTCCGCTACCAGGGCGTCGACATCGACCCGGTCAACTGGGGCTGGCTCTGCGACAAGGGCCGCTTCTCCTTCCAGGCCGTCAACAGCACCGACCGCCTCGGCGCCCCGCTCGTGCGCACCGCCGGCGGCGACCTCCTCCCGGCCGGGTGGGGTGAAGCGCTCTCCAAGGCCGCCGCGGCCCTGAAGGCGGCCGCCCCCGACAAGGTGGCCGTGCTCGGCGGGTCGCGCCTCACCAACGAGAACGCCTACGCCTGGGCCAAGCTGGCCAAGGGCGTGATCGGCACCGACAACGTCGACGCCCAGCTGGGCGACGGGCTGCCGGCCGAGGTCGTGCTCGGCCTCCCCCGCGCCACCATCGACAACGCCTTCGCCAAGGGCGGCACCGTGCTCGTGCTCGGTCCCGACCTGAAGGAGGAGCTGCCGGTCCTCTTCCTCCGCCTTCGCCACGCCGTCATCAGCGACGGCGTGAAGGTGGTGGAGCTGGCCCCGCAGCAGACCTCGGTGAGCGAGCTGGCCCACACATCGCTGCTGCACCGTCCCGGCACCGCCGGTGAGGTCGTGCAGGCGATCCTCGACGGCCGTACCGACGACGAGGTCGGCGGCGTCGCACCCGAGGCCCTCGCCGCCGCAGCCGCCGTCCTCGCCGACGGCCCCGTCACCGTGCTGCTCGGTCGCCCGAGCATGGGCGAGGCGCCCGACTCGATCGTCGCCGCGGCCGCCGCCATCCACGCCGCCCACCCCGACGTGCAGTTCCTCTCCACCCTCCGCCGCGGCAACGTGCACGGCGCCCTCGACATGGGCCTGGCGCCCGGGCTGCTGCCCGGTCGGGTGTCCCTGGCTGACGGTGGTTCCTGGTTCAAGGACGGCGGCTGGTCCACCGTGCCGCCGGCTCGCGGGCTCGACGCCCGCGGCATCCTCGAAGCGGCCGCGGCCGGCAAGCTCGACGTGCTCGTGCTGCTCGGCGCCGACCCGCTGGCCGACTTCCCCGACGAGGTGCTGGCCCAGAAGGCGCTGGCCGGCGCCCGCACCGTCATCTCGCTCGACCGCTTCCTCACGGCGTCGTCGGCCCAGGCCGACGTGGTGCTCGCAGTGGCCGGCTACGGCGAGGTCGACGGCACCACCACCAACCTCGAGGGCCGGGTCAGCACCGTGGTCCGCAAGATCACGCCTCCCGGCACCGCTCGGGCCGACTGGATGGTGGCCGCCGAGCTGGCCCACCGTCTCGGCGCCGACCTCGGTGTGGAGTCGGTCCACGACCTGCAGGACGAGATCGAAGCCCTCGCCCCCAGCCACCAGGGTCTCACCCGCGCCGTCATCGAGGGACCGTGCGCCCACGACGGTGTCGTGGTGCCGCTGTCCGGCCCGTTGTCCGTCGAGCCCCTCGTCGATGGCCCGATGCCCGACGCCGGGCGCGGTGATGGCGACGGCGCCCTCGGCGACGTCCACGCCAGTGGCGCCGCCGAGCACATGGAGACCGGCGCCGATGCGCCGATCCACGCCATCGTCGCCGACGGCGAGGCCGCCGCGGCAGCCACCGACGCCAGCGCCGCCAAGGGCGACGCCGACGAGCAGGCCACCGAGATCGAAGCCCAGGAAGCCGCCGCCGACGCCACCGTCGCCGACGCCCAGCCGGCCGCCTTCCCCGGTGGTCGCCCCGGCCAGTTCCGGTTCGCGGCGCCCGACACCCGGGCCACGCCGCCGGTTGACTCCTACTCGCTGCGGCTGGTCGCCACCCGCAAGCTCTACGACCAGGGCACCGAGGTGCAGCACGCACCGTCGCTGGCCAACCTGGCGCCGGGCGGCAGCGTGCGCCTGCACCCCCACGACTTCGACCGCCTCGGCGTCGAACCGGGTGCCATGGTCACGGTGTCGGCCGCCAAGGGCTCGGTGATCCTGCCGGCCAGCCCCGACGCCGGCGTGCCGCGCGGTGCCGCCGCCGTCACCCTCCACCAGGTGGGTCGATCGGTGACGTCGCTGATGGATGCCGCCGAGGTCGTCAACGACGTGCGGGTGGAGCGGGCATGAGCGCCAGCCTCTTCGCCCTCGACCCGATGCTCACGGGCCACCTCGACTTCGGTGTCGTGGCCATCGTGCTGCTGAAGGTGCTCATCACCTTCGGCCTCCTCCTCGTCGCCGTGCTCCTCATGATCTGGTTCGAGCGCAAGGTCCACGCCGACATGAGCAACCGGCTCGGGCCCAACCGGGCGGGGCCGTGGGGCATCCTCCAGACGCTGGCCGACGGCACCAAGTTCTTCTTCAAGGAAGACCTGATCCCCGACCGGGCCGACCGCACCGTGTTCGTGCTGGCCCCGTTCCTGTCGGTGGTGCCGGCCTTCCTCGTGTTCTCGGTGATCCCGATCGGTGGTCGGTTCAACGGTGAGGACCAGGGCATCGTGCACCTCTTCGGGCACGACACCTACCTGCAGCTGGCCGACCCTCCCATCGGCATCCTGTTCGTGCTGGCCTGCTCGTCGATCGCCGTCTACGGCGTGATGCTCGCCGGGTGGTCGTCGGGCTCGAAGTACCCGCTGCTCGGCGCCGTCCGGGCCTCGGCCCAGATGGTGTCGTACGAGGCCGCGCTGGCCATGTCGGTGCTGGCCGTCGTCCTCCTGTCGGGCTCGCTCTCCACCCACGACATCGTGTTCACCCAGGCCGGTGAGGGCTTCGGCATCTTCCCCCGGTGGAACCTCATCGTCACCGGCGTGGTGCCGTTCGTGATCTTCCTGCTCGCCGGCACCGCCGAGCTCAACCGACCGCCGTTCGACCTCGTGGAGGCCGAGCAGGAGCTCGTCGGTGGCTTCCACACCGAGTACTCCTCGATCCGGTTCGCCCTCTTCTTCCTCGCCGAGTTCATGAACACCGTCACGATGTCGGCGATCATCGTCACCCTCTTCCTCGGCGGGCCGGCCGGACCGGTGCTGTTCGGGCCCGTCCTCATGTGGGGACCGATCTGGTTCCTGCTGAAGCTGGTGGCGTTCCTCTTCATGTTCGTGTGGTTCCGCGCCACGCTGCCCCGGTTCCGCTACGACCAGCTCATGGACCTCGGCTGGAAGGTGCTCATCCCGCTGTCGCTCGGCTGGCTGCTCCTCCTCGCCGCCATCAACGTGGCCCGCGACGAGGGCTGGAACCTCGGCGTGGTCGTCGGCATCGGCTTCGCCGTGCTGGTGGCCGGGTACGTGCTGCTCACCACTGCCATGCGCAACGCGCAGCTACGGCGTGACGAGCTCGAACCGGAGGGCATCAGCTGATGGGGTACCTCGAGGGGTTCAAGGTCACGTTCGGCAAGATGTTCAAGGGCACCGAGTCGGGTCGCACCGTCACCGTGCCCTACGTGAAGGACACCGGCCCGAAGCGGGAGAAGTCCGAGCGCCTCCACGGTCGCCACGTGCTCAACCGCTACGAGGACGGCATGGAGAAGTGCATCGGCTGCGAGCTCTGCGCCGGTGTCTGTCCCGCTCGGTGCATCTACGTGCGCGGTGCCGACAACGCTCCCGAGGATCCCGTGTCGCCCGGCGAGCGCTACGGCTTCGTCTACGAGATCAACTACCTGCGCTGCATCCACTGCGACCTGTGCGTGGAGGCCTGCCCCACCGAGGCCATCACCGAGTCCAAGCTCTTCGAGTTCTCCTTCACCGACCGCCAGGACGCCATCTACACCAAGGCCGAGCTGGTGGTGGGCGACGACGGCCACCCCCGCAAGCTGCCCTGGGAGGACTGGCGCCCGGGCGACGAGGTTCACACGTCGGCGTGGGTGCGGGCCACGGCGCCGAACGGGGCGGCCGCCTTCGAGGGCAAGGTGGGCTGGTCGGGCGAGCTCGGCTACGGCGTCCGCCAGCCGGAGAAGGGCCAGACGGCCGAGAGCGACCGGGCGGCGACGCCCCGCAAGAGCGGGAAGCCGGCCCGAGCGGCCGAGA
>JALYWQ010000498.1 GCA_030852625.1 Actinomycetota bacterium | reverse complement strand
GGCTCATCTGGTCGGCCACCGATCGGCGCTGGTCGGTCCACTCGTAGCGCTCGGCCTCCTCGATGCTGAGCTGATGGCCGACCACTCCGCGGGTCCGCAGCTCGGTCATCTGCACCAGCTGCGGCTGGGCCCGTCGGATCGCCACCTCGGGATCGGGGTCGACGATGACGTTGACCGGCAGCAGCGAGCGCGGATGGCTGCCGAAGTCGGTCGGCGTGAACCCCGAGCGGTAGCGACGCAACGCCTCGTCGACGCCGGGTGAGCCGAAGTGGTGCGCGAACGCGTACGGCAGGCCCATCGACGCAGCGAGCTCCGCGGAGTAGTCGCTGGAGCCGAGCAGCCAGAGCTCCGGTGTGCCGGCCAGGTGCGGCGTGGCGCGAAGCGGGTACGCCTGACCGCGCAGGTCGATGTCGACGCCGTCGCCGGGCCGTCCGTCGAGTCCGAGCAGGCGGGCGATCAGGTCGACCTCCTGGGGGAAGTCGGCGGCCGCGTCCGCGGCGCCCGCTCCGCGCAGCAGGAACGCCGTGACCTGGTCGGTGCCGGGGGCCCGCCCGATGCCCAGGTCGATGCGACCGGGGAACATCGACTCGAGCAGGGCGAACTGCTCGGCGACCGCTAGCGCGGAGTGGTTCGGCAGCATGACCCCGCCCGATCCGAATCGGATTCGGCGGGTGCCGGCGCCGAGATACGGGATGATGACGGCCGGCACCGTCGATGCGACCGCCGCCATGTTGTGGTGTTCGGCCACCCAGTAGCGCTCGAAGCCGAGCGAGTCGGCGATCCGGGCGAGTGCTGCGCTCGACTCGAGCGCGTCAGCGGTCGTCTGGCCGGAACGGGTGGGGATCAGGTCGAGCACGGAGAGCTTCATCCCTTGTCCGAACGGTCCTCGGGCCGTCCTTGTTCCCGTGATGTCGCCGTGCATGGGCGTCATCGGTCACCGGCGACGGCTCGGCTGCGATCCCGCACGGTCGGGCGTGGCAGGCTGCAGGCAGGACTTCCACCTCGAAGGGGAACTGCAATGCCTGGACCCGGAATGCACAACGGATCGACCGTCGACGAGTCGATGAACCTCTCGATGTCGGCCAAGGGGCTGCCGCTCTACGAGGCTGTGGTGGCGTTCGTCCGGGACGAGGTCGAACCGGTGACCGAGGAGTTCTTCCGGCTCGGCGAGGGCCGGACCGAGCACTGGGGCTACGGCGAGGGCCAGCTCGAGCTGCTCGACTCGGTGAAGTCCAAGGCCAAGGCCGCCGGGCTGTGGAACTTCTTCCTGCCCAACGCCGAGACCGGCGAGGGCCTCTCGAACCTGGACTACGCGTACATCGCAGCCGAGCTGGGCAAGAACCCGATCGCCGCGGAATGCCTGAACTGCTCGGCACCCGACACGGGGAACATGGAGGTGCTCGAGCGCGTCGGCACCCCCGAGCAGAAGGAGCAGTGGCTGCGTCCGTTGCTCGCCGGAGAGATCCGCTCGGCGTTCGCGATGACCGAGCCCGACGTCGCCTCCTCGGACGCCAAGAACATTGCGACCACCGCCGTGCTCGACGGCGAGGAGTGGGTGATCAACGGCGAGAAGTACTACATCTCCGGTGCCGGTGACCCGCGCTGCAAGATCATGATCACGATGGTGGCGACCAGCCCGGACGGCCCTCCCCATCGTCGCCACTCCCAGATCCTCGTCCCGATGGACACTCCGGGAGTCGAGATCCTGGGCGGCATGCAGGTCTTCGGCGACGACGACGCGCCGCACGGCCACATGCACCTCCGCTTCACCGACGTGAGGGTCCCGAAGGACAACATCCTGCTCGGCGAGGGTCGCGGCTTCGAGATCTCCCAGGTCCGCCTCGGCCCCGGCCGGATCCATCACTGCATGCGGTCGATCGGCGCGGCCGAGCGGGCGCTCGAGCTCATGATCCAGCGGGGGTTGAGCCGTGAGGCGTTCGGCAAGCCCGTCGCACGGCTGGGCAAGAACGTGGAGCTGGTGGCCAAGTGCCGGATCGAGATCGAGGCGATGCGCCTCATGGTGCTCCGTGCCGCCAAGGCGATGGACACGATGGGCAACGCCGAGGCCCGTGTCTGGGTGTCCGCGGTGAAGGCGATGGTGCCGATCCGCGTGTGCGAGATCATCGACGAGGCCATCCAGGTGCACGGAGCGACCGGCATCTCGCAGTGGACGCCGCTCGCTCGGATGTACGCGAACATCCGGACGCTGCGGCTGGCCGACGGCCCCGACGAGGTGCACTGGCACGTGGTCGGCCGCGCCGAGCTCGCGCGGTACGCCGATGACACCGGCCCCAACGTGGTGGACGTCGCCCGCCAGGGCTGACCGTGTGAGAGCCCGCCAGGGCTGACCGGGTGAGAGCCCGCCAGGGCTGACCGATCCTCGAATTCCGTCTCCGAAT
>JALYWQ010000468.1 GCA_030852625.1 Actinomycetota bacterium | reverse complement strand
GGATCGGACCTCGGGGGCCCTGGACGACCTCGGCGGTCGTCTGGGCCAGGCCGGCCAACCCGTCGGCGACCAGCTGGTCGACGACGAGGAGCACGTCGCCCTCGATCTCGGCGGCCTGCTTCCGGGTCGCAGTGGCGATGCCCGACGCGACCGGTCGGTAGGCGGCCACGTAGTCGAGCATCGGGAGCGGCGGCTCGTCGCTCGGGCGTAGTCCGGTCATCGTGGTGAACGCGCGGCCGAGGTGGGCGATCAGCTCCCGGACCGTCCAGCCCGCCAGCACGCTCGGCTGCTCGAGGGCCTGCGCGACCTCCGCGCCGTCGAGCCAACCCCGCAGGTCGGCCCACGCTGTGTGGAGCATCTCGTCGTGCTGGTCCATGCCGTTGGCTGTCCTCGTCGGCTCGGGGATCGGAACAGCGAACGTACTGCTGCGAGCCGTGCGCCTACCCTGGCGTTCGTGGAAGCGGAGTGGCCGGAGCGCGACAGTCGGGAGTGGCTCCTCGGGCCTCGGGGGGCCTCGCTCGAGCCCTGGGAGGAGGCGGCCGCCAACCTGCCCAACGTGGCCGACAGCGTGGCCGCCGTGCTCTGCGTGGCCCAGACCCCGCCGACCATCTGGATGCGGGACGACGCCATCGACGACCTCAAGGTGTGGGACGCCCTCCAGGCCGCCGTGCAGGGCTACGACGCCGGCGACCGGGATCCGCACCGCTGGGTCGAGGTCCTCGGCGGCGAGGGCCACCTCGGCATCCTCGCCGGCTGACCCGTTCCGTCGACGGCTCAGTCGACGGGGCGGAACCCCGAGCAGAGCAGGTCGATCCGGGTGACGGTGCCGCCGTCCTCGTCGCAGAACACCGTCTGCTCGATCTGGTGGGGTTGGGGGTCGCCGTTGACCGGATGGCCGCTGGCCCGCATCTGCCACGACAGTCGGGCTCGGCCGGCCACGTCGGCCATGGACCGGTCGAGCAGCTGGTAGTCGACGGGGCCGTCGTACCACTTGCGCAGCCAGGGCATGACCTCGTCACGGCCCTCGGCCTCGACGATCTTGGCCGGCAGCACGGCGCGGAGTGTGGCGCCGGTCGCCAGGAGGGCCTCCACCGCGACCATGTCCCGCTCGCAGATGGCGTCGAGCAGCGCCCCGGCGGGCCCGTGGTCCAGCGCTGCCTGCTCGGTGCTCTCGGTCGTGGCCATCGAAGTTTCCTCCCCGGGCGGTCGTCCGACCAGCACCTGTTCGAACCGTACGGATCTCACCGGCGGGGCACATCGGGCATTCACCCCACCGCCCCCGGGTGCACCCCATGCGCCCCGGGCCCCGGTGGACGAGACTCCGGGCATGGACCTCCACCTCGCTGGCAAGGTGATCGCCATCACCGGCGGCACCGACGGGCTCGGCGCCGCGCTGGCCGACCTCCTTGTCGAGGAAGGGGCCCGGGTTGCGGTGTGCGGACGGGACGAGGGCCGATTGGCGAGCTCCGAGGAGCGGCTCCGGGCCGCCGGTGGCGACGTGGTGGCGGTGCGGGCCGACGTCACCCAGCTGGCCGACATCGAGGCCTTCATCGCCACGGCGGTCGAACGTTGGGGGCGCCTCGACGGGTTGGTGAACAACGCCGGGAAGAGCGCCGCAGGAGCCATCGACCAGGTGACCGACGAGGCGTGGACCGACGACCTCTCCCTGAAGGTCCTCGGCGCCGCTCGGGCCATCCGGGTGGCTGCACCCCACCTGGCCGCGGTCGGCGGCGGCGCCATCGTCAACGTCCTCGCGGTGGCGGCCAAGGCGCCCGGTGCCGGTTCGCTGCCCACCGCGGCGTCCCGGGCCGCCGGGCTCGCCATCACCAAGGCGGCGTCGAAGGACCTCGGCGGCCAGGGCACCCGCGTGAACGCGGTGCTGGTCGGCTTCGTCGAGAGCGGCCAGTGGCGGCGCCTGGCCGAGGCCACCGGCCGCAGCGAGGACGAGGTGTACCACGACCTCGCCACGCACTCGTCGATCCCGCTCGGCCGGGTCGGACGAGCCGCAGAGTTCGCCGACCTCGCCGCCTACCTGCTGTCGGACCGCTCGTCCTACGTCACCGGTTCGGCCGTCAACCTCGATGGCGGGTCGAGTCCCGTCGGCTGACCTGCTCGAGTCCACCACCCCACCGAAGGAGCCACATGGGACAGGCCAAGGAGACCCTCGACGCGCTGCGCCAGCCGGCGCGCGACCTACGGGACCACATCCCCGACGTGTTCCGGGGGCACGCCGAGCTGAGCGCAGCGGCGGTCGCCGACGGGGTCCTCGACAGCAAGACCAAGGAGCTGATCGCGCTGGCCATCGCCGTCACCCGCCAGTGCGACGGCTGCATCGCCGCCCACGCCCGCAACGCGGCTCGGAAGGGAGCGACCGAGGGCGAGGTGGCCGAGGCCCTCGGCGTCGCCATCTCGATGAACGGCGGCCCTGGCACCGTCTACGGCCCGAGGGCGTTCGCGGCCTTCCAGGAGTTCAACACCAAGTCGGGCGATGGCGAGGCGACCGCGACCGCCTGAGGCGAGCCCTCAGAGGAGGGTGGGGACGAGGGCCGCGAACTGGTCGAGGATGATCTCGGTGCCTTCCTGGCGGCCTTCGAGGCCGTAGTCGCCGTCGAGGAAGACGGCCTGCTCGGTGTAGGTGAGTCGTGTGCGGTCGCCGGTCGTCGTGATGTCGACGGTGGCCAGCGACACCGAGAAGTGGGCCCCGGCCACGTGCATGTCGAAGGCGTAGACGAGGCGACTGGGCCGCTCGATGAGGTGGAAGCGGGCCGTGTACCTAGAGTCGACGCCGTTCGGGAACCGGCCGTGGGCGATCTCGGTGCCGCCCACCTGCAGGTCGACGCTGCGCTCGAGCTCGGTCTGATCGGGTCCCTTGAACCAGATGCGCCGGTGCTCGAGCTGCGTCCAGGCGTCGAACACCAGGTCGGCCGGTGCCGCGATGTCGCGGTGGCTGACGACGGTGCCGTGCTTGGCGGGGACGGTGGGGGAGGTGGTCACGACTGCTCCTTCTGGTCCCGGTGGACCGACTCGACGTAGGCGGCGAAGGCGTCGAGCTGCTGCTCCACCTGCGCCTGGCGGCGGGCCAGCCACTGCTCGGCCTCGGCCAGCCGCTTCGTGTGGATCCGGCAGGTGCGGGTGCGCCCCACCTTGGTCGACGTCACCAGCCCGCTGTCCTCGAGCACCTTCAGGTGCTTCAGGAACGTGGGTAGCCCGATGGGGAACGGGGCGGCCAGTTCGGTCACCGTCGCCGTGCCGCGGGTGGCCAGCTGGTCAACCACCGCCCGACGGGTCGGATCGGCCAGCGCGTGGAACGTGCGGTCGAGCCGGCTCGAATAGTTTGCCATTTGGCGAACTGTAGCGCGAGAGTGTCAGGGCGAGCGACGACGAGGGAGACGATCGACGATGGCGCAACTGCTCCGAGTGCAGAACTTCGTGGTGTCGGCCGACGGCTACGGGTCGGGTGTCGGCCAGACCATCGACAAGCCGTTCGGCGACGCCAACCCGATGGACCTCATGTGGTGGGCGGGGGCGACGGCCAACTGGCCGAACCGCACCGACCCCGGTGGTAGCCGGGGCCTCGACGACTACTTCACCCGCGACTTCAGGAACAACATCGGTGCCGAGATTATGGGTCGCAACAAGTTCGGTCCGGTTCGCGGCCGCTGGGAGGACAGCGAGGAGTGGAACGGCTGGTGGGGCGACGATCCGCCGTTCCGCACCCCGGTGTTCGTGCTCACGCACTACGCCCGGCCGTCGTTCAGCCTGTCCGACACCACCTTCCACTTCATCGACGCCACCCCGGCCGAGGCGCTCGAGCAGGCCAAAGCCGCCGCCGACGGCAAGGACGTGCGCCTCGGTGGGGGCGTCGAGACGCTGCGGCAGTTCCTCGCCGCCGACCTCGTCGACACCCTGCACGTCGCGGTCGCCCCGGTGACCTTCGGGCAGGGCGAGCGCCTGTGGGAGTCGCCCGACGAGCTGCTCGACCGGTTCCACTGCGATGTCGTGCCGAGCCCGTCCGGCGTCACCCACCACCTCTTCTGGCGCGACTGACCGCGCTCGTCAGCGCAGAATCGACCCTCGGCTGGAGAGCAGCAGGAACAGGGCGCCGATGCCCAGGAGCGCGGCACCGGTGACTCCGAGCCGCATGTTCTCTGAGCCCGTCTTGGGAAGCTCGCGGGTCGTCGG
>JALYWQ010000456.1 GCA_030852625.1 Actinomycetota bacterium | reverse complement strand
CCTGCTGGCCCGGTCCACCTACTACGCCGAGGGCATCTCCCAGCACATCGACGACATCGACGAGCTGGCCGAGTGCCGCGCCGCCATCGACGTCGACGTCGACCCCAGCTGACCGGCAGCACACTCGCCACCGCGGGTGCGGAGCGGGCCACTCACGGCGCCGGAGCGCCGTGGACCCGCCGCCGCTAGCCTCCCCCGACGCGCTCATCGGGGGATGGAAGTGATGCGTCGTCGCGGGTGGATCATCGGGGTGGTGCTGGCGTGGGCTGCGGTCCTCGCCGCCGACGTGCCGGCCGTTCCGGCCGAGGGACCGTCGAGCGTGGATGCCGACTGGCACACGTTGCGCACGCCACCGCTTGGCGACGGCCAGTTCGAGCTGCTCACCCGGTCGACGCTCCCCGACATGGTGACGGGCGGCGACGTGCTGCTCGCCGTCCGTGGGCTGGCGCCTGACGAGGACCTGCGGGTATCGGTCGGCGGCCGGGATGTCAGCGCCGCGTTCACCACCACGAAGGACGACGAGCGCCTCGGCCTCGTCGAGGGGCTCCCCCTCGGCCCGTCGACGGTGGAAGCCCGTGCCGGCGACCAGGTGGCGAGGCTGGTCATCCACAACCACCCGGTCGCCGGGCCGGTCATCTCCGGTCCCCACCAGGAACCGTTCGAGTGCCGCACCGACGACGTCGGATTGGGTCAGCCCCTCGACGACGACTGCTCGATCGCGCCGGTGGTCGAGTGGCGCTACCGGTCGAGCAGCGACCAGGCCTTCCACCCGCTCGCCGACCCCTACGGCCCCTACCCCGACGACGTGGCCACCGTGCAGACCCGCGACGGCGCCGCGGTGCCCTTCGTGGTGCGCATCGAGTCCCGCACCATCAACCGCGGCATCGCGAGGATCGCGGTGCTCGACGATCCGGCGGCGCGGGGCCCCGACGCCCCGTTCGACGCCAACCGCTGGAACCAGCGGGTGTACCACGCGTTCGGCGAGTCCTGCGGCGTCGGGTACACGCAGGGGACCAACTCGGTGGACACGGTGCTCGGCACCCTCGCCCTCGACCAGATCAGCGCCGACAACCTGCTCCTCAACCTCGTCGGCATCAACGACCGGTTGGGAAAGGGCGACGCCGTCGTCCACTCCACGCTCACCAGCTTCGGCGTGCACTGCAACCCGCTCGTGAGCATCGAGACGGCGACGATGATCAAGGAACACCTCAACGAGCGGTACGGCCTGGTGGAGGCCGTCGTCGGCACCAACGGGTCGGGCGCCGCCCTCCAGCAGTACAACGCGGGCAACAACGCCCCCGGCCTGCTCTCGGCAGCCATGCCCACGGCCACCTTCGCCGACATCGCCACCACCGCCATCACGGTGACCGACTGCGGTCTGCTCCAGCACTACTACGCCACCACGGGCCTCGACTGGACGCCCGCCCAGCAGGCCGCCGTCAACGGCCACAACCTGCTGACCGGGACCGAGCTGAACGCCATCTGCCAGAGCTGGACCGACGCCTTCCTCGATCGCATCGATCCGAGCAGCGGTTGCCGGGTCCCCGTGGAGGCCCGGTACCACCCGGACACCAACCCCACGGGAGCCCGGTGCACGATCCAGGACGCCAACGTGAACCTGTTCGGGCGCGACCCCGCCACTGGCTTCGCCCGGCGACCGCTCGACAACGTCGGCGTGCAGTACGGCCTGGCCGCCCTACGCGCCGGCACCATCACCCTCCAGCAGTTCATCGACCTCAACCGGGCCATCGGCGGCTTCGACATCGACGGCCGCTTCGTCCCCGAGCGCCACGAGATGTCGAGCGAGCTGGCCTCCCTCGTCTACCGGGTCGGGGGCGTGATCGGCCGGGGAGCCCTGGCCGAGACCCCCGTGCTCGACAACGCGCCGTACCTCGACCTCATCCCGGTGGCCAACATCCACGAGGCCGTCCGACCGTTCGTGATCCGAGCCCGGCTCCGCAACCAGACGGGCCAGGACGCCACCCAGGCCATCTGGCGCGGCGTGCTCACCCAGGCCGACACCTACCCGGCCATGGAGTCGTGGCTCGACGCCACCCTCGCCAACCGTCCGGCCTACGGCGGGGACCACGTCGCCGCCGTCACGTCGTCCAAGCCCGCCGCGCTGGCCGACCGGTGCAGCTTCGGCACCGTCGGCGGCCGGCTCGAGCTGCCCGCGCAGATCCTCGCTCCCCTCGGCCTGGCCCAGGCCCCGCTGCTGCCCGGCACCGGCATCCCCGACCTCGACATCCCGCTCCGCGTCGATGTGCCCGAGGACTTCGACAGCGGGCTCGGCCCGTGCTCGCTCCTGCTGCCGGTCACCAGCACGCCGCGGATGGTCGCCGGCATGCCGCTGTCGGACGACGTCATCAAGTGCCAACGCCGTGCGATCGATGCCGCCGACTACCCCGGTGCCGCGCCCGAGGAGCTGGCGGAGATCGCGGCGATCTTCCCGGACGGGGTGTGCGACTACAGCAAGCCCGCCGCCGAGGACGTCGAGCGGTCGATGCAGTGGGTGTCGATCGGCGCCGACACGGTGGAGGAGCCCCACGAGCTCACCTGGCGGGTGGCCCGCTCGGTCATCGAGCCAGTCGAGGACACCGGCGGCGGGCTGCTCCCAGCCACCGGCGGAAGCGGCATCCCGTGGACTGCAGCGGCGACCGTCGCCAGTGCCACCGTGCTCCTGGCCCTTCGACGGCGGCTCAGCCGGGGCTAGGAGCCGGAAGCCCTCGCCGCGTCGGCCGCGGCGATCAACGCCTCGCGCGGGATCTCCCCGGAGGTCCGGGACACGACGTCGCCGTCGGGGTCGAGCGTCACGATGAAGGGGTAGCCAGCCAAGCCGTAGGCGCCCGCAGCGGCGTGCTCGTCGTCGTCGAGGATCACCTCGCCGGGCCAGCCTTCCCGCTCGAGCCACCGGGCCGGCGGGTAGTTGGGTGCCTCGGGGTTCGTGCCGGTGACGACGGCGACGAGGCGGACCCCGTCGAGCTCGCCGTCGGCCTCGAGCTCGACGATCACA
>JALYWQ010000251.1 GCA_030852625.1 Actinomycetota bacterium | reverse complement strand
ACGACTACCTCGAGGCGACGGAAGGCCTCGACAACGACATGGCCGAGATCGAGGTGGCGGTGTTCGACCCCGATCGGCCCCGGAGCTTCGACCCCAGCGGACGCATCTTCCGCCTGAAGCGCCAGGTGCTCGAGCTCCACCGCATCAGCGAAGCTCTCCACGAACCGCTCCGCCGCCTGGCCGGCGAAGCGGTGCCCGGCACCCCACCGGCCCTCGCCAGCTACTTCCGCGACGTGGAGGACCACGTGACCCGGGTGGTCGGCATCGTCAGCGCCTTGCGGGTGCTGCTGACCGACGCCCTCGAAGCCAACCTGGCCATCGTCACCGTGCGCCAGAACGACGACATGCGCACGATGTCGGCCTGGCTGGCGATCGGCGGCTTCCCCACCGTGGTGGGCGCGATCTACGGGATGAACTTCCAGCACATGCCCGAGCTCGGGTGGAAGTACGGCTACCTGATCGTGATGGCGGCCATCGCGGTGGTGTGCGCCGTCCTCTACCACCGCTTCAAGCGGGTCGGCTGGCTATGAGCCCGTGTCGTCGTCGGCCAGCTCGGGGAGCTTGAGGGCGCCGCTGCTGACGGCCAGGTAGGCGCTGGCCACGGCGACGGCCAGGGCGGCCGCGGTGGTGGCCCGGTCGAGCTGGAAGGGCAGCTCGGTGGGGAGCACCGGCTTGGTGAGCACCTTGATCCGCAGCAGCGCCCACCCCGACAAGGTGGCCACCGAGGCCAGGGTGAGCACGACAGCGCTCGGCTTGCGACGGAGCGCCACCGAGCCCGCCGCGGTGGCGAGGGCCACGATCGGGAGCACCCAGAGCAGCGGGTTGGCCCCGCCGTCGGGGGTGCCGGCGAACTCCCCCCGTCCCACCACGACGCCGAGGGCCGCCATGGCGAGGAGGGCGATCGACGCGGTGCGGATCGGGGCCCGTCGCCCCATTGCGAGCACGGCCGCCAGCGCGACGACCGCGGCGGCGATCCAGGGGAGGGGAGACGCAGCTTCTTCGTAGGTGAGGATGCCCCGCACCGCCACGGCCTGGCCGTCCACCTCGAGCGGGACCTCCCACGGGTCGTAGGCGCCGCCGACCCTGGACCCTCGTTCGACCCGGGGGGACACGTCGCTCATCCAGTGGATCCGGTGGTCGTGCCAGGCGTAGGTGCCGCCCGACCCCACCTCCTCCCACGCCGGTGCGGTCTCGGGGTCCTGGGCCTTGTCGGGGATCGTGCCGGCGCCCTTGCGGTCGTCGTTGATGTAGGTGGCCGTCGACCAGCGGTTGCGCTCGACGGTGCCGTCGGGGAGGAACCGCAGGTAGGGCTCGCCGTTGTACCCCACCACCACGACCTCCACCCCGTCGTCGACGTCGAGCTCGAGGAACGAGTCGCCCCCGCGGATCTCGGCCGAGACGCCCTCGACGGGCGGTGCCAGCTCGGTGATCGTCGACCGGAAGTCGCTGGGACCGGCCGCGTCAGCCGCCGCCGGCGACGCAGCGACCAGCACCACGAGGCCGGCCAGGAGGAGGAGGCGGCGGACGAAGACGAGGGCGGAACCGTTCATGTCGGGAGGTCCTCTCGGAAGGTGGGGGGAGTAGGCGAAGGGGCCGGCATCAGCGGCCGACGGGGATGTCGGTGGTGGCGCTGACCTCGGTGAACCGGTCGACCCGGAGCCGAAGCGTGATCTGCCAGTCGCCCGCCACCGCGAGGTCGTTGCCGTTCAGCTGGAGGTGGGCCGGGCCGGCCCGCACGGCGTCGCGACTGATCGGCCCGAGGTCGGCCTCGGGGAGGGAGAGCTCGAGGCCGATCGAGTCGGCCAGGTCGGCAGGTCGCTTGTCGGTGTCGTACAGGTAGAGGTGGATCTCGTTGAACCCGGCCCGGGCCGGCGCCACGACGAGCTGGACCTCACCGACGTCACCGAGCGTGAGGATCCGTTCGACGGGGCCGCCGGCGACTGCGGTCCGGGCCGGGGTGACGACCACCAGGACCGCGGTGATCGCGATCACCGCCGCGACCACCCCGACCTCGACGGCGACGGTACGTCGCAGCCGGGCCAGGGCGGCGTTGACCTTCCCCCGCTCGAAGGCCGGGAGCACCTGGAAGCGGTTGTAGGCGCCGATGGCGGCCACGACCGCCACGAGGGCCAGCTTCACGAGGAGGGCGGTGCCGTAGTTGGTGCCGCCGACGTTGTCGACGGAGCGGACCTCGTTCCACGACAGGACCAGCCCACTGGCGGCAGCCCCGACCAGCCCGACGGTGGCGAGGGTGGACGAGCGCAGCGCGATCCGAGCGGTGGCCTTCGGGTCGTCGGGCGGGTTGCGGCGTCGGGCCACCAACGTGGCCAACAGCAGCACCAGCCCGCCGACCCACGTGGCGACGACGAGCAGGTGGACGGCGTCGGCGACGGTGGCCACGAGGGCGTTCCCGCTGCGGGTGTGACCCGACGCCGCGAACGACCCTGCCGCCACCGCGGCGCCGGCCAGGGCCAGGCGGGGCGCCCGGTCCAGGAGCAGGACGAGCGCGGCCAGGCCGACGCCGGCGAGGACGACCGTGAGCCCGACGCCATCCTTGGCCACCTCACCGAGGACCCCATCGTCGAGGATCGACAAGGGTCCGTCGCCCGTGCCGAGCGCGGCCTGCACCGGGAGGGCGACGAGCGCAGCCAGCCCGCCGATCAGCGCGCTCCACCGGAGGAGCCGGACCAGCCCGGCCCGTTCGGGGCCACCGTCGTGGGCCGCGACCAGGAAGAGGGCGCCGCCGGCGGCGAGGAGGG
>JALYWQ010000110.1 GCA_030852625.1 Actinomycetota bacterium | reverse complement strand
GCCGTTGACCCCGTGGGTCACCACCTCCTCCGGCCCCACCGACGCCGCCGCCACCACGGGCAGTCCCCGCAGGAGGGCCTCCCGCGTGACGAGGGAGTGCGACTCGCGCATCACGGACGGGACGATTAGCACGTCCGACGCGCCGAACACCGCGTCAGCCGATGCGGGCGGGTAGGGACCGTGCACCCGCACCGGCACGCCGGCGGGAACGGCGACCGGCTGGTCGAACCCGTACGCATCGAGCGACCAGCCCGACACGTCAGCCATGCCTCGGGCGGCGTCGAGGAGGACCGGCCAGCCCTTCATGGGATCGGGCCCACCGGTGAACAGGAACCGCACGCCGGCGGGGTCGGCACCGACACGCCTCGGCAGGGCGACGGCCACGTCGTCCATGCCGTTCTCGTCGACGAGCACCCGGCCACCGGCGGCGCCGTTGGCGTTCAGGATGTCGGCGGCTGACTGGGACGGCGCGAACACGAGGTCGGCGGCGCGCAGCGCCTGCTCCAGACGTGCCGTGCGCTGCGCGAGGGCGTCCCGGCCCCGTTCGCACTCGCAGTTGCCGAGGTCGACCACCTCCGAGCACGGGTGGTAGCTCCGGTCGACGAGGAACTGGCGGGCGCAGGTCCACCAGAAGTCGTGCATCGTCACCACCACCCGGGCGCCGACGGCGCTGGCGGCCTCCACCAGGCCCACCCCGAGGGTCTGGATCGAGTGCAGGTGGACGACGTCGGGCCGCTGCTCGGCCAGGTGGCGGGCGAAGGCGGCCGTGACATCGGGGTTCTCGTGGTTCTTCGGGTCCCCCCATGCCGTCCACGGCGTGGTGACGATCCAGTGCACCGGGAGACCGGTCTCGTCGACCTCGTCGAACTCGCTCAACGGGGGCCGGTCGCCCAGCCAGCCGGCGAACACGGAGACGTCGTGGCCCCGCTGGCGCAGCCCGCGCGCCATGCGCTGCGGTTGCAGCGTGCCGCCGCTCGTGAAGTTCGGTGGGTAGTGGGCCGACCCCACGATGATCCGCACGACCGGGGTACTCTAAGCGGCCGCCGCGGGAGCGGCACCGGCCCCCCACACCATGCCTCTTGTCTCGGAACTCGCCTCGCACCGCGAGCTGCTCAAGAACCTCACGCTGCGCGAGCTGCGCGGGAAGTACAAGCGCTCCTTCCTCGGTTGGGGATGGTCGCTGCTCAACCCGCTGGCCTCGATGCTCACGTACAGCATCGTGTTCGCCGTCATCCTCCGTATCGAGGTGCTGCCCGGGGATCCGAGCGGCCTCGACGTGTTCGCCCTCTGGCTGCTCTGCGGGCTCCTGCCGTGGACGTTCCTCGCCAACAGCCTCACGAGCGGCACCGAGGCCCTGGTGGGCAACTCGAACCTGATCCGCAAGGTGTACTTCCCGCGGCAGATCCTCGTGGCGGCGTCGGTGGGCTCGTTCGGGATCACGTTCCTGATCGAGATGCTCGTGCTCAGTGCAGCCCTGCTGATCGCCGGGAACATGATCCTTCCGTGGCTCCCCGTGGTGGTGCTGCTGACGGTCATCCTGGCCGCCTTCGCGTTCGGGCTGGCGCTCATCCTGTCGGTGGCCAACGTGTACTTCCGCGACGCCCGCCACCTCATCGGGATCCTGCTGCAGGTGTGGCTCTACCTGACGCCCGTCATCTACCCGCTCACGTTGGTCCCGGAGGAGTACGAGTTCGCCGGCCTCGACGTGCCGATCCGCGACCTGATCGAGCTCAACCCCATGACCCGCTTCGCCGGGGCCTACCGCGACGTCCTCTACGACCTTCGGTGGCCATCGGCCTACACGTTCGGCTTCCTCGTCGCCTGCGCGACCGTGAGCCTGGTGGCGGGGTCGCTGATCTTCCAGCGAGGCGCCCACCGCCTCGCCGAGGAGCTGTAGGCGGATGGCCAGCGCCATCGAGATCGACGGGGTGTCGAAGCGGTTCCGCCTCTACCACGACCGCAACCAGAGCCTGAAGGCCACCCTCATGCGGGGCCGGCGGGCCCGGTTCGAGGAGTTCATGGCCGTCGACGACGTGTCGCTCGACATCGCTGCGGGCGAGTCGTTCGGGTTCGTCGGGCGCAACGGATCGGGCAAGAGCACGCTGCTCAAGGTGGTCGCCGGGATCTACCGGCCCGACAAGGGCGGCGTCACGGTCAACGGCAAGCTCTCCGCCCTGCTCGAGCTCGGCGCCGGCTTCCACCCCGAGCTGTCGGGCCGCGAGAACGTCTACCTCAACGGCTCCATCCTCGGGCTGTCCCGGAAGGAGCTCGACCGGCGGTTCGACGAGATCGTGGATTTCGCCGAGCTCCACCAGTTCATCGACATGCCGGTGAAGAACTACTCCTCGGGCATGTACGTGCGGCTCGGGTTCTCGGTGGCCATCAACGTCGACCCCGACGTGCTGCTCGTCGACGAGGTGCTCGCGGTGGGCGACGAGATGTTCCAGCGCAAGTGCAGCGCCAAGTTCGCCGAGCTCCGCGACGCCGGCACCACGATCGTGCTCGTGTCGCACAGCCTCGGCGCCATCCGGTCGATGTGCGACCGGGCCATGTGGATCGACCGGGGCGAGGCCAAGGCGGTCGGGCCGGCCGGCGACGTGATCGACGAGTACCTGGCCAGCGTCGACTCCAAGGACGCCGTGGAGCTCGGGGGCGGTGTGCGCTGGGGCACCGGCGAGGCTCGCATCACCAACGTGTCGCTCCTCGACCAGTATGGGAAGCCCACCCACCTCTGCCAGTCGGGCGGGCCGGCCACCTTCGAGGTGGAGTGGGAGACCGACCAACCGGTGCCCGAGCCGGTCTTCGCCATCGTCTTCTACACGACCGAGGGCGTGGTCCTCGCGGCGCCCAACACGAAGGACGCCGGCGCGGTGCCGAAGGAGATCAGTGGTCGCGGGGCCACCCGGCTCACGATCCCCGAGATGCCGCTCCTGCCGAACAGCTACGACATCAGCGTGGCCCTCACCGACCTCGCGGCCAGCACCCACATCTCGAACCGCCACCGGGTCCTGCGGTTCGACGTGGTCCCCGGCGAGCAGGTCGAGACCATGGGCGGCCTGGTGACGCTGGGCGGCACCTGGTCGATCACCTGACGATGCCCGAGCGGCGCCGGATCCTCGTCGTCACCGCCGACCGGCTCGGCCGCACCCAGGCCGGCCCGGCCATCCGGGCCTCGGCCATCGCCGACGCCCTCCACCCGCACCACGACGTCACCCTCGTGTCGTTGCAGCCCGGCGACGGCCTCGACCGTCCCTACCCCGTCCTCGTCGACCAGGACGGCGACGCCCTCGACGACCTGGCCGCCCCCGCCGAGATCGTGGTGGGCCAGGGATGGGTGTTCGGCGGCCGGCCGGCACTCACCGCCCCCGACAAGATCGTGGTGGCCGACATCTACGGACCGATGCACCTCGAGCAGCTCGAGCAGGGGTTCGAGGCCGGCACCGACGACGGTCGGCGACGGGCCATCAACGGTGCCGTCACCGTCCTCAACGACCAGCTCCGCCGGGCCGACTTCTTCCTCTGCGCCTCCGACCGCCAGCGCGACTTCTGGCTCGGGCAGCTGGCCGCGCTCGGCCGCATCAACGCCCGCACCTACGACGCCGATCCCTCGCTGCGACGGCTGATCGACGTTGCGCCGTTCGGTCTGCCGGCCGAACCGCCGGTCCACGAGCGAGCCATCGTGCGGGGCGTGGTGCCGGGCATCGGGCCCGACGACCAGCTGCTGCTGTGGGGCGGCGGGGTCTACAACTGGTTCGACCCCCTCACGCTGCTGCGGGCCGTCCACCGCTTGCGCGACACCCACCCGAAGGTGCGGCTCTACTTCATGGGGATCCAGCACCCGAACCGTGAGATCGCCACCATGCGGATGGCCCACGACACGATGGCCCTCGCCGACGAGCTGGGGCTCACCGGGAGCACCGTGTTCTTCAACGAGGGCTGGATCGCCCACGACGACCGCCAGAACGTCCTCCTCGAGGCCGACATCGGCGTGTCGACGCACTTCGAGCACGTGGAGACGGCCTTCTCGTTCCGCACCCGGATCCTCGACTACCTCTGGGCCGGGCTCCCCATCGTCACCACGGAGGGCGACGTCCTCGCCGACCTCGTGCGCGAGGAGGACCTCGGCGCCACCGTGCCCCCCGAGGACGTGGACGCCCTCGTCGACAAGCTCGGGCACCTGCTCGGCTCGCCGACCCGCCGGCAGGCCTGCTCCACCCGCTCGAAAGCCGTCGCGCAGCGCTACACCTGGGACCGCACCCTGGCCCCGCTCGTGGCCTTCTGCGCCGCCGCCGCGCCGGCGCCCGATCGGTCCGATCCGGTCGTGGCCTCCGACATCGAGGCCCTCCAGTCCGACCGTCCGAAGCGCCCCGGCTGGCGGGGCACCGTGCAGCGGGCGGCCGACCTCCTGGCCGAGGACGGCGTGGCACCGGTGGTCCGGCGGTCGATGGCCCGGCTCCGCCCGCGTCGACGCTGAGGGCGCCCC
>JALYWQ010000429.1 GCA_030852625.1 Actinomycetota bacterium | reverse complement strand
GGCGAGCGGCTTCTCCCGCTCGTTGACGAACGCCTTGGCCTCGGTCGGCCCGTCGACCTCGAGCACCGGCAGGATCGGACCGAAGATCTCCTGCTGCATGATCGGGCTGTCGAGAGGCGGATCGATGGTGATGGTGGGCGCCACGTACTTGGTGGCGGCATCGACCTGCCCACCGGTGACCACGGTGCCCGCGCCGCCGTCGAGCAGGCCCTGGAGCCGGGTGACGTGGCGGTCGTTGATGACGCGACCGAGATCGGCGCTGGCCTTCGGGTCGGCGCCGTAGAACTGGTCGATCTGCTTGGTGAGCTTCTCGACGAGTTGATCGCGGATCGACTTGTCGGCGAGGACATAGTCCGGCGCGATGCACGTCTGGCCGGCGTTCATGAACTTGCCCCAGGCGATCCGGCGGGCAGCCACGTCGAGGTCGGCGCTGGCGTGCACGTAGGTGGGCGACTTGCCGCCGAGCTCGAGGGTGGTGGGCGTGAGGTGCCTGGCGGCGGCCTCGGCCACCACCCGTCCCACGGCGGTGGAGCCGGTGAAGAAGATGTGGTCCCATCGCTCGGCGAGGAGGGCGGTGGTCTCGTCGACCCCGCCCTCGACCACCGTGATGGCCTCGGGGTCGACGTAGCGGGGCAGCTGCTCGGCCAACGCGGCGGAGCAGGCCGGGGCCAGCTCGGACGGCTTGGCCACCACGCAGTTGCCGGCCGCCAGCGCGGCGGCCACCGGCTCCACGAGCAGCTGGACCGGGTAGTTCCACGGGGCGATCACGAGCACCACGCCGAGCGGTTCCGGGTGCACGAAGCCCTTGCCCGGCTGCATCGTCATCCCGAGCCGCACCCGCTCCGGCTTCATCCAGTTGCCCACCTGCTTCTCCATGACCCGCAGTTCGGCGAGCGTGGAGCCGATGTCGGCCACGTACGCCTCGACGCCGGGCCGGCGCAGGTCGGCGCGGATGGCCTCGATGAAGGTGGCCTCCTGCTCCTTCAGCATGCGGATGAGGCCGCTCAGCTGCGCCTTGCGCCACGCCAGAGGTCGGGTGCGGCCGCTGTCGAAGGTGGCCCGCAGCGACTTGGCGATCGTCGGGGCGTCGAGCTGGCTGGGCGGGTTGATCGTCATCGCAGGCACCTCACGGGAGCGAACAGGTGCCCCCAGCCTCGCACCCGCGGCCCCCGATCGCACCCTTCGACGGGGTCAGCGCTTGCGGGCGATCGTCAGGCCGTCGGCGATGGGGAGCATGACGACCTCGACGCGATCGTCGGCGGCCACGTGGTCGTTGACGGCCCGGATGGCCACCACCTCGTCGCCCTGATCACCCGCGTCGACCACCGACCCGCCCCACAGCACGTTGTCGAGGAGCACCAGCCCGCCCGGCCGCAGCCGCTCCACGATCTCGTCGTAGTAGGTGCGGTAGCCGCCCTTGTCGGCGTCGATGAAGGCCAGGTCGATCGGCGGGTCACTCGGGAGCGCCCGCAGGGTCTCGGCGGCGGGGCCGAGGCGCAGCTCGATGCGGTCATCGACGCCAGCCTGACGCCAGTGGTCGCGGGCGATCGCCGTCCACTCCTCGTTCACATCGAGGCAGAGGAGCCGACCGCCCGGCGCCAACCCGCGGGCGATGCAGATCGACGAGTAGCCGGTGAAGGTGCCCACCTCCACCGCGAAGCGGGCGTCCACCAAGCAGGTGAGCAGGGTCATGAAGGCTCCCTGCTCCGGGGCGATCTGCATGCCGCTCACCGGGCCGAGCCCGTCGGTGGCGGCGATCAGCGCCCGTTGCACGTCGTCGGGCGGCGAACCGTGGGCCACGAGGTACGCATGGATGTCCGGCGTGACGGCGACGGTCTTCGGTTCGGCCATGCCGCGACGGTATCGACTGACCCCCGCTGATCAGTCGGGGAGCTCGATCCCTTCGTCGGCGGCCTTCTTGGCCACCTCCTCGGGGAACACGTTCTTCACCAGGTAGAGGTCGCGCGCGAGAGCCCAGTCAGGGGCCAGCGCCTTGGCGTAGCGCTCGAAGTAGAGGAGCTGCTTGGTGACGAGCACCAGCTCCTGCGGGCTCTCGGCGCCCACCGCGTCCATCATCGACACGATCCCCTTGAACACCTCGCTGAGGCTGACCTGGGCCAGGCCCACGTCGAGCATCGGCCCGAAGGCCACCTGCAGGCGGGCGCCGACCTCCTCGTCGGTGCCGGCGTCTTCGGTGAAGGCCCCGACCCGCTTGAAGGCGCGGGCGATGCGCGTGAAGTCACCGTCGATCATCGACGTGTAGAAGAGGTCCTTGAGGAGGTCGCGCCAGTCCTCCGGCACCTCGCCCATGATCCCGAAGTCGAGGTAGGTGGCCCGACCGTCGTCGAGCACCCAGAGGTTGCCGGCGTGCACGTCGCCGTGGAAGCAGCCGTGCAGCACGGCGGCCTCCATCCACACCTTCACGCCGCGGCGCAGGGTGAGGAACCCGTCGACCCCCCGCTCGGCGATGGCGGCGAAGTCGTCCATCGGCACGCCCGACATCCGCTCCATGCAGATCATGTGCGGGCCGCAGTAGTCCCAGTACACCTCGGGGGCGGTGATGAACTTGTTGTCGCCGAAGGCCGAGATCCCGTCGCGGAACCGCTCCTGCCGCCAGGCCTCGAGGGCCGGGTTGAGCTCCTTGAAGGTGTTGGTGTGGAGGTCGGTGACGACGCCCACCAGGTTGGCGCTCTTGCCCAGCTTGGTGTGCTTCTGGAGCGTGGAGCCGAGCCGGTACATGATCCGCAGGTCGGTGGTCATGCGCTCACGGATGTTCGGGCGCTGCAGCTTGATGACTGCCTCCCGACCGTCGGGGAGGACGCAGGCGTGCACCTGCCCGATGGACGCCGCCGACAGCGGCGACTCCTCGAAGTGGCGGAAGATCTGCGACGGGGCTCGGCCGAGGTCCTTGCGGATCATCTCTCGCGCCTCTTCGCCGTCGAACGGCGGGACCTCGTCGAGGCAGCGCAGCGCCGCGCTGGACAGCGGCGCCGGGAAGATGCCCGGCGACGATGCGATCAGCTGGCCGAGCTTCACGAAGGTGGGCCCGAGGGCCTCGAAGGCATCGATGGCGCCCTCGGACGCAACCGTGGCCCACGACCCCTTCCGCTGCCGGGTGACCTTGCCGGCGAGTGCTCGGAGGAGGCACACGGTGAAGGTGAGGTAGATCACCACCATCCGGCGGAGCTCGGCGACGCCGAACTTGTCGATGGGCGGGGTCTCGACGTG
>JALYWQ010000427.1 GCA_030852625.1 Actinomycetota bacterium | reverse complement strand
TCGACGACTTCCTGGCCAACGACGGCCTCGGGTACACCACGCTCTGGTCGATCGGCTGCCCGTTCCACTGCACGTACTGCGGGAACACCAAGTTCATCGCCAACGACGTGGCCTACAAGAAGCTGCGCCACCCCAGTGCCCGCTACATCGTCGACGAGGTGAAGACGGCTCGGGAGCGGTTCCCGCACATCAGCCAGGTCAGCTTCCACGACGACAGCTTCATGGCCATCCCCTACCAGCAGCTCGAGGAGTTCGCCGAGCTCTGGAAGGCCGAGCTCGACATCCCGTTCGCCGTCTACGGCGTGATCCCGAACTACGTGAAGCAGGACAAGTTCGAGATCCTCACGTGGGCCGGCATGAACCGCATCCGCATGGGCATCCAGAGCGGCAGCCAGCGGATCCTCGACTTCTACAAGCGGCCGTCACCGCCCGACCGCATCCTCGCGGCCGGCAAGGTGGCGGCGTCGTACGCGCCGAAGTACCACATCCCCCCGGCCTACGACATCATCATGGACAACCCGATCGAGACGCGGCAGGACGTGGTCGACACGCTCGAGCTGCTCTACGAGATGGAGCGGCCCTACACGCTGCTCATCTACTCGCTGAAGGTGATCCCCAACACCGACCTCCAGGCCGACCTGGAAGCGGCCGGCGTCGACCTCGAAGCCATGGACCGCGGGTACCACATCATCCCGCCGAAGGCCGCCAACCTCCTGCTCTACGTGCTGGCGCTGTGGAAGCCACCCCGCTGGCTCTGGACCCGTCTCCTCCGCACGGTGCGGGCCAGCACCGAGGAGCAGCGGCAGTACCGCGTCCTCGGCCTCGTGCTGCGCACGCTCTACCTGACCAAGCGGGTGCTCAGCCACGTGCGGGTCATGGACTGGTCGATCACCCCCGGCCGCACCGGCTACATCCTCTGGCGCCTCGGCATCGTGCAGTGGTGGCAGCGCCGCATCGCCAAGGACCTGCCCCGACCGGTCCGGGTGCGGGCGCGCGAGCGCATCAAGGTCAACCTCCCGATCATCGAGACGACCGAGAGCGCCTGACGCCGCTGCGGGTCAGCCCGGTGACGGGAGACGGGCGTGGAGCAGGTCGGCAGCGGTGGCGGCATCGTCGACGGTGATCGTGAAGCGTCGACCGCCGCGCAGGTCGAGCTCGAGGGCCGGGCCCGACCGGACCACCCACGCCGCCCGCCGGAACAACCGCAGGCTGCCCCGGTAGCCCCACCCTGCGGCGATCCCCCAGCCGACGGTGCGGTGGTCGACCATCCGCACGCCCTCGATGTCGGCCATGCGGATCGTCTGGCGGTAGAAGGCGACGGGCGCGGTGCGGGCGTGGAGCCCAGCACCGTCGATCGTGACCTCCACGGTGGCGAACCCGAGCACGAACGCCGCACAGGCCGTCACCACGAGGCTCGACACGATCACCGGCGTGGCCTCGTCGTTCACGAGCACCGCAGGGGCCATCCCCACTGCGGCGGCCATGAGGAGCACCGCCAGCACCACCATCGTGCGGCCGTGGGCTCCGCCCCGCCACTCCGTCGTCGTCACGTCCGCGGCCACGACCCATCGTCGCGCCTCCGCCGCAGCCGCACGAAGCCGGACCGGTGGACGAGGCACCCCGCGTACGCTGGGTCCATGGCCGACACCCTGATCTGGAGCGCGACCGGCATCGAGATCCACGAGGTCGTGGTGGGCCCGGTCGACAACAACGTGTTCGTCCTGCGGTGCACCGAGACCGGCGAAGCCGTGCTGCTCGACGCCGCCAACGAGCACGAGCGGCTCCTCGACCTGTGCCAGGCCCTCGGCGTCACCCGGGTGCTCGAGACCCACGGCCACTGGGACCACATCCAGGCCGTGCCGGAGCTCCGCGACGCCGGCTACTCGGTCGGCGTCACCGCGGCCGACGCCGCCATGCTGCCGAGCTACGACGAGGTGCTCCAAGACGACGACGTGATCGATGTCGGACGGCTCAAGCTCCACACCATCGCCACCCCCGGTCACACCCCCGGGTCGATGTGCTTCCGGGTCGCCGAGCACCCGGTGCTGTTCAGCGGCGACACCCTCTTCCCCGGCGGCCCCGGCAACACGAGCTTCGAAGGGGGCGACTTCCCCACGATCATCGAGTCGATCGACCGTCGGCTCTTCACCCTGCCGCCCGACACGCTCGTGCTCCCCGGCCACGGCGCCAACACCACCATCGGGACCGAGCGGCCCCACCTCCAGGAGTGGGTCGACCGCGGGTGGTGACAGCGCTCCCCTACGACCAGCGGCCCGACGACGACACGCCGATCCACACCGCCGACCTACCAGCCACCCCGATCCGCGACCGGGCCATCCCCGCCACGGCCTGGATCGAGGCACCGACCTCGCTGCTCGCCCTCGGCGACGACCTGCCGGGCAAGCCGGTCGCGACCTACAAGCGGCGCATCGGGCCGTGGCTCCTCTGGCGGGCCGGCCCCGCCACCAAGGCCGACGCCCGCTACTGGGCAGCACGCGCCGACGACCTCGCCGACGAGTGGACCTTCACGTTGACCCCCGATGGCAACGACCACGGCACCGGACCCTCCGGCGAGACCCACGAACGCTTCCGCGCATGGAAGGAAGACCTCCGCGACCACGGCTGAAGCGCGGGCATGAGGCCATCGCCAGTTCTGTCGTCGCCGACACGTCCACAGCGAGTGATCAGCCGGCCGCGGTAGGTTCTCCCCGTGGTTCCGATCGGGCGGTGGTCGGTTGGCAGGCGCACGTACCGGCGCATCTGCGGGGTGGGGATCGTCCTTGGCGTTGCCGTAGCGGGCACCGGGATCTACCTCGCCGCCGGGTGGAACCGGACCACGCGCGTCGAGCTGGCCGATGTGCTCGATGACTTCCGGGCGAGCTCGTCGGCATCCGTTGCGACGAGCACCACGTCCGCTCCTCCGAGCTCCACGGTCGCACCCGCCGTCGCGGCCCCGCTGTCCGAAGCGGGATCGACCGCCACGATCGCGACGGTCCCGGCCACGGTGCCACCGACCACCGTGGCCGGACCCGCTCCGTTCGCACGGCCCCCGGCCGGCGTCTACACCTTCCGCGCGTCGGGCGGTGAGCGCATCTCGGTGGGCGGTGCGAGCCACACCTACCCGGCCGAGGTCTACGCCGCGCTGACGCACACCGCCTGTGGCTACCGCCTCAAGCTGCAGGTCATCGAGGAGCACATCGACACCCTCGAGCTCTGCGTCGACGACCGCAGGCTGTCGTTCGCCTCGTCGCACCAGCGGATGACGTTCCTCGGCAACACCGCAGAGGGCTCGTTCGCGTGCAACCCACCCATCGTGCTCATCGATCGCGCCGCCGGCGTCGGAAGCGAACGCCGGGCCACCTGCGACGCCGGGTCCATCGCCGTGGTCAGCTCGGCGACCCACACCACCGACGGCGTGGTCCCGCTCGACGGAGAGCAGGTGCCGACGAGCCGTGCGTCGTGGCGGTGGTCGGCCCACGGCGAGACCACCGGTGACGGCGAGTTCGTCTTCACCTTCGACGACCGCGGGATGCTCGTAGCGCTCTCGCGGGACACCACCACCACGGCCCCGAGCATCCTCGGCCGCGCCACCCACGAGGAATCGGCCCGGTTCGAGCTGCGGAGCCGGATCCCTCAGCAATAGATCGGAGCGCCATGCCTGCGAACCTCGCGTTGCGGACCCCACCGCTGGTCTCCGGCGCGCTCCCGGGTCTGGGGCACGCCCTCGAGTTCCACCGGGACCGTGAAGGGCTGGCCCGCCGTGGCTTCGAGGAGCACGGCGACGTGTTCGCCGTGCAGCTGGGCCCCAAGCGCCTGGCCATGGTGATCGGTCCGGAGCACACCAAGACCTTCTTCGCCGAGACCGACCGCAAGCTCGACCAGCAGGCCGTCTACGGGTTCCTGCGGGCCATGTTCGGCGAGGTGCTGTTCCTCGCTCCGCCCGAGGAGTACCAACGCCAGCGCCCGTTCATGAAGGAGCTCCTGAGCCGGGAGAAGATGCCGCGCTACGTCGAGCTCATCGAGGAGGTCGTGCAGCGCTGGATCGACGGCCTCGACGACCGGGGCGAGTTCGAGGTCACGGAGGTGATGACCCACCTGGTGCAGCAGGCCGCCGCCGCGTGCTTCCTCGGTCCCGAGGTGCAGGCCCGGATCGGCGAGGAGTTCTGGGAGCTCTACGAGGACCTGAGCAACGCGCTCGACCCGCTCCTCCCGCCCAACCTCCCCCACCCGAAGTTCCTCCGGCGCGACCGCGCCAAGGTGAAGCTCACCGAGCTCCTCCGACCGATCATCGCCGAGCGCCGGGCCCACCCCGAGCAGTACGACGACTTCCTCCAGGACCTGGTGACGGCCGAGTTCCGCGACGGTGAGCTGGTGGACGAGGAGCGCCTGCGCAACCTGCTCGTCGGCTTGGTCTTCGCGTCGCACGAGACGACGATCGGTCAAGCGGCCTGGTCCCTCATCCTCCTGCTGCAGCACGAGGAGTACCTGGGCAAGGTCCAGGCGGAGCTCGACGCCGAGGCCCCCCACCCCACCCCCTTCGATCTGGGCGTGCTCAGCCGGCTCCCGCACCTGGCGTGGACCGTGAAGGAGGTCGAACGCATCCGGCCCTCCATCGACCTCCTGATGCGGCTGGTCGTCGAGGACATCGAGTTCGGCGACCACGTGATCCCCGAGGGCTGGCTCGTCGAGGTGGTCCAGGTCGTGTCCCACCGGCTCCCGGGGTTGTTCGATCGGCCCGAGGCCTTCGACCCGCTCCGGTTCGGCCCGGGCCGGGAGGAGGACAAGCAACATCGCTTCTCCACCTTCGGGTTCGGCGGTGGCATCCACAAGTGCCCCGGGATGACCTTCGCCAACAGCGAGATGGTGATCATCGTGGCCCTCCTGCTCCGCCAGCTGGACTTGGAGCTGCTCACCCCGGATCCGCAGGTGGTCAGCACCCTGGGCGCCAACCGGGCGTCGCCCGCCACCGTCCGCTACCGGAGGCGGACGTGACCGGGCGCCAGGCACCCGCCGTCCGTCCCTTCAGCGAACGCTACGGACCGTGGGCCGTCGTCACCGGTGCCGCACGGGCCGAGGGCATCGGGTTCGGCTTCGCCCGCCACCTCGCCGGCCGCCACGTGAACGTCGTGCTCGTGGACGTGCTCGGCGACGAGCTGGAGCTGCGTGCCCAGGAGCTGCGCGACCGCTACCACGTCAAGGTCGAATCGGTGCCCCTCGACCTCGGAGCGGTCGACTTCATCGACGAGCTGCACGTCGCCACGGCCGGCCTCGACGTGGGGCTGGTCGTGTGCAACCACGCTCTCATCCCGATGGAGGCGCCGACGATCCTCGACACGCCGCTCGAGACGCACCACCAGATGATCGACGTGAACGCGCGCGCCTACACCACCCTCGTCCACCACTTTGGACGGCGGTTCGTCACGGCGGGCCGCGGCGGCATCCTCCTCGTCTCCTCGCAGGGCGGGCTACGGGGCACCGCGTTCGAGGGTGGCTACTCGGCGAACAAGGCGTTCCAGATGATGCTCGGCGAGTCGCTCTGGTACGAGCTTCGAGGCACCGGCGTCGACGTCCTCGTGCTCGCCCCCGGGCTCACCCGCACCCAGGGCGACGGGATGGACGGGTACCCCCAGGTGATGGTGATGCCGGTCGACCCGGTGGTCGCCGAAGCGCTCGACGGCCTGGGCCAGCGCCACCTGGTGATCCCTGGGCGGTTGAACAAGGTGTTCCACGTCATGACGTCCCGCTTCATGTCCCGTCGGCGCGCCGTCACGACCAACGGCTCGTTCATGGCCCGGGGACTGGGACGCGACCCCTCGCGACCCTTCGTCGGCCCCGGCGCGCCGGTCCGACCGGGCGACACCGCCTGGACCCACCCCGACCCCTAGTCCAGCCGGCTCAGCGTTCGGATCGGTCGAGGCGGAAGACCCGGAGGTCCCGACCGCTGCGCTGCGTGTAGGCGTCGAACGCCGGCCAGGCCGCCACCAGGGCCGGCCACACGGCCGCCTTCTCGTCCGGGCTCAGGAGGCGAGCCCGGACGTCATGCT
>JALYWQ010000400.1 GCA_030852625.1 Actinomycetota bacterium | reverse complement strand
CAGTGCATCGAGGCGGTGTCGGCGGGCGACGGCTCGGCCGGCTGGTGCCTGATGACCGGCGCCACCGCAGGCGCCGTCGCGCACTGGCTGGCTCCTGAGGTCGGCCAACGGGTGTTCGGGTCCCCGGCCGCCATCGCTGCGGGGGTGTTCGCGCCTCGCGGGGAAGGTCGTCGGGCCGAGGGCGGGATCCGCCTCTCCGGGCGCTGGCCGTGGGGCTCGGGAGCCCAGCACAGCTCGGTGTTGATGGTGGGCGTCAACGCCCGCGGTGCGCACCACATGGCGATCCTCCCTGCGGCCGACGTGCAGATCCTCGATACGTGGCGGGCGGCCGGGCTCCGCGGCACCGGGAGCCACGACCTGGTGGTGGAGGACCGGTTCGTACCGACAGCACGGCTGGCCCCCGTGCTCGGTCCCCCGGTGGCGACCTCACCGCTCGCCCGCTTCCCCTTCTTCAGCCTCCTCTCAGTGGGGGTGGCGGCGGTGGCCCTCGGCATCGCCCGCACGGCGGTCGAGGAGTTCGTGGAGCTGGCCATGGCCAAGGTCCCGTCCTCGAGCAGCCGACCGCTGGCCCGGCGCACGAGCGTGCAGGCCGACGTGGCTCGAGCCGACGCCCTGCTGCAGGCGGGGCGGATCCTCGTCGACGCCTCGATCAACGACGCCTGGGCGACGATCACCAACCGCGGCCAGCTCTCGGTCGAGCAGCGGGCCCAGGTGCGCCTGGCAGCCACCATGGCCACCCGGTGGGCGGCCGAGGCCGTCGACCTCGTGCACGACGCGGCCGGTGGCACGGCCGTGCTGGAGGACGCCGGTTCCCTCCCCCGCTGCTTCCGGGACATCCACGTCGTGACCCAGCACCTGCTGGTGAGCCCACCCACCCTCGAGGGCGTCGGCCGGGTCCGCCTCGGCATCGACCCCGAGGGCGCCGGCCTCTAGCGCTGCCTACCTAGTCGCAGCAGGAGTCGCGCCAGCCGCACGCGCACCGGAAGTGGGCATGCTCGGGTTGGAGCTCGCCCCCGCAGAGCGGGCAGCAGGGGAAGGTCCCCAGCGGGCTGCGGTCGGCGCCAACCGGCGGCACCGCACAGGGCCGGACGTCATCGAAGGGGAGCTCCAGCTCCTCGAACTCCACGGGCACGAGCGGTGATGGTACGGAATCGCCTGGCTCGGACCGTGGATGCGATGCTGCCGACCGCTATGCCGAACCGCCGCGACGCTCGCCCGGACCAGGACTGGTCATCCGGCAGCTCGGTTGAGGACGCCGTCGACGCCCTCGAGGACGGCGATCGCACCATCCGCGTCGGCACGGCCCGGGCCGCCCTCCAGTACCCGGTGTTCCGTCGCGTCTACCTCGGCGCGTTCATCTCGAACGTGGGCAGCTGGATGCAGAACGTCGTGCTCGGCGCGCTGGCCTACGACCTCACCCACTCGCCCACCTTCGTGGGCATCTTGGTCTTCGCCCAGCTCGGGCCGCTGCTGCTGTTCTCCCTCGTGGGCGGCCTGCTCGCCGACAGCCTCGATCGCCGCCGGCTGCTCATCGGAGTGTCGATCACCCAGGGGCTGCTGTCGTTGGCCCTGGCCGCCGTCGTCCGGTCGGACGATCCCTCGCGGGTCCTCATGGTGCTCGTGGTGTTCGCCATCGGCATGGGCCAGGCCATCTTCGGGCCCACCTACGGCGCCGTGCTGCCGAGCCTCGTCGACAAGAAGGACCTCGCCGGCGCCATCTCCCTCAACTCCGTGCAGATGAACGGTTCCCGGGTGATCGGGCCGGTCATCGGCTCGGCCATGGCCGTGCGGCTCGGCGAGTCCAGCGTGTTCATCGTGAACGCGGCGTCGTACCTGCTCGTGCTCTGGGGCCTCCACGGGATCAAGCTGCCGGCTCCGGTGGTGCCGGAGCAGCAGCTCACCCCGCTGCGGCGGATCGCGGCAGGTGTGCGGGCGGCCCGCAACGACACCGTGATCTGGCGCTGCCTGCTCATCGTCTTCCTCTTCTCGCTGCTGTCGCTCACCTTCGTCGGCCAGCTCCCCACGGTCGCCGACCTCAACCTCGGGATCGAGGCCAAGAGCCAGGAGTACGGCTTCCTCTACACGTGCTTCGGCATCGGGGCCCTCCTCGGGGCCCTGTCGATCGGCACGGTGCTCGCGGGCCGGGACCTGGCCCAGGTGGCCCGACGGGGCCTGGCCCTCTTCGCCGGGTTCCTGGGGTTGTTCGCCTTCGTGCGAAGCCCGGGGTTGGCGTACCCGATGATCCTGCTCGTCGGACTGGCCTACTTCGCCGTGATCACCTCGCTGTCGACGGTGCTCCAGCAGCAGCTCGAGGATCGCGATCGTGGCCGGGTGATGGCGTTGTGGATCATGGCCTTCGGCGGGACGGTGCCGATCGGCAACCTGATCGCCGGTCCCGTGATCGAGGCCACGTCGGTCACCGCCGTCGTGCTCTTCGGGGCCATCGTCGCCGGGATGCTCGCGGTGGTGCGCCTCGGGCCCGCAGTCGCGGTGGCGCCGGGAGACGCTACGAGCTGAAGACCACGTCGAGGAGGTGGGCGGCCACCTCGTCGAGACCGGCCACCCGGCTGCCCTTCACCAGCAGGGCGGCGCCCCCACCGAGGTCGCCGAGCAGCTCGGCGGCTTCCCGCATCGTCCACGCCGTGGGGCCGGGCCCGTAGTGCTCGGTCTGGAACTGGACGACCCGCACGCCGAGCTCGGCGGCCAGCGCGGCGGTCGCCGCGTGGTCGGCGAGGCTGGAGTCGCCCAGCTCCGCCATGGCGCCGAGGAGGGCGACGTGGGTGGCGGCGGGGATCTCGACCAGGGCTCGCAGGGCGGCCTCCATCGAGGTGGGGTTGGCGTTGTAGCTGTCGTTGACGACCACCACACCGTTGGCGGCCCGACGCAGGTCCATCCGCCACGGCGAGAGCTGGGCGGCGCTGAGACCGGCGACCACCTGATCGAGCTCGACGCCGCACGAGAGCGCTGCGGCGGCCGCCGCGAGCGCGTTGGTGGCCTGGTGACGCCCTCGCACGGCGAGCTGCACGTCGGCCGCACTCCCCCACGGCGTGGTGATGCCGAAGCGGGGCCGCAGCTCGTCGTCGAGCCGGAGGTCGGTGGCCTGCACGTCACCGCCGGCGCCGAAGGTGAGCACCGGCGCGGCGCTCCGAGACGCCATCGCGACCACGCGCTCGTCCTCGGCGTTGAGCACCGCTGTGCCGTCGGGTGGCAGCGCCTCGATGAGCTCCCCCTTGGCGAGGGCGACGTCGTCGATGGTGCCGAACACCTCGAGGTGGGCCGCCGCCACCCGGGTGACGATCCCGACGGTCGGACGGGCGACCCGGCAGAGCGCAGCGATGTGACCGGTGGACCGCGCCCCCATCTCCACCACCACCGCCTCGGTGCCGGTGGGCGCCTCGAGCAGCGTGAGCGGGACACCGAGCTCGTTGTTGAACGACCGCTGGCTCGACGCGGTGGCCCACCGGGGTGCCAGCGCCGAGGCGAGGAGGTCCTTCACCGACGTCTTGCCCACCGACCCCGTCACGCCCACCACCCGGTCGGGCAGCAACGACCGGGCGTGGGCGCCGGCCGCCGTGAGGGCCTCGAGGGTGTCGGCCACCTCGATCGCGGTCCCGCCCTCGTGGCGCATCGAGGTGAGGTACGCCCCCGCGCCAGCCTCGAGGGCCGCCTCGATGAAGTCGTGGCCGTCACGCTCGGCGACCACCGGGACGAAGAGCTGACCGGCTCGAACGGCGCGCGAGTCGTGGGTGGCGCCGTCGACGACCACGTCGGGGCCTACGAGCCGTCCGCCCACGGCGGCGGCCAGATCGCTGGTGCGGATCTCCATGGCGGGGGCAGTCTTCCAAACACCCGGCCCTACCAGGCACGGCCGTATGCTCCGGCCCCATGTCCGCACCCGACCGCGTCCGGCTCGTCGTCCTCTTCGGAGGGCAGTCAGCCGAACACGACGTGTCCTGCGTGTCGGCCTTCCACGTGCTCCGCGCCGCCGACCCCAGCCGCTACGAGGTCGACGCCATCGGCATCACCAAGGCCGGCGACTGGGTGCGGGCCGACGAGGCCATCGCCGCGCTGCAAGCGGGCCAGGAGGCCCTCGGTCCGGTGGCGGGGTCCGTGCAGGCCGCCGGCACGGCGATCGAGCCCCTCCCGGCCATCACCCCGGCCCAGACCGACGACCTGCCCGTGGTGGTGCTCCCGATCCTGCACGGCACCCGGGGCGAGGACGGCACCGTCCAAGGGTTGCTCGAGCTGGCCGGCGTGCCCTACGTGGGCACGGGCGTGCTCGGCTCGGCCCTCTGCATGGACAAGCTGAAGGCCAAGGACGTCGTCGCCGCCCACGGCCTCCCCCAGGTGCCGTGGCTCGGCCTGCGCGCCAGCGACGCCGCCGCCGCCGGCGACCGGGTCGCCGAGGCCGGCCTGCGCTACCCGCTGTTCGTGAAGCCGGCCAACCTCGGGTCCTCGGTGGGAGTGTCGAAGGTGCCGGAGCCCGGTGCCCTGGACGCCGCCGTGGACCTGGCCGCGACCTACGACGAGTGGATCGTGATCGAGGAGGGCGCCGACGGCCGGGAGATCGAGGTGGCCGTGCTCGGCAACGAGCACCCCCGAGCCTCGGTGCCCGGCGAGGTCCGCCCGGCGAGCGACTTCTACGACTACGCCGACAAGTACCTCGACGGCAGCGCCGAGCTCGTCATCCCTGCGCCGCTCGCCGACGACGTCGCCGACGAGGTGCGAGCCTTGGCGTGCGAGGCGTTCACGCTGCTGCGCTGCGACGGCATGGCCCGGGTCGACTTCTTCTACGAGGAGCACGGTCGCGGGTTGCTCCTCAACGAGGTCAACACCATCCCGGGGTTCACCCCCATCTCGATGTACCCGAAGCTGTGGTCGGCCACGGGCCTCGAGTACGGCGCCCTCATCGACGAGCTGGTGCGGTTGGCCCTCGAGCGCCACGCCCGCCGGGCCCGCTTCTCCGTCGACCGGTAGCACGCTTCAGGGGACGAGCGCGGCGCGCAGGAGGTTCAGGAGCTCGTCACGGCGGCGCACGAGCGACGCCAGGTTGGGCTCCTCGCCGAAGGCCCGGAGAACCTCCACCTCCGTCGCCAGGCCCGTCACCATCGAGTAGGCCGCGAGGAGCAGAACGCGCGGGTCGTGGCGGCGCATCCGCCCGGCATCCATCTCGGCCTCGAGGAAGCCAGCGGCCCGGTCCACCAGCGGCGCCAACTGGTCGAGGAGGCGGGTGGAGCTCGGCGGGCCGAGGCGGGTCACCTCACGGAGGAACCCGAGCATGGCCGGGTGGCGAGCGGCCAGCCGGAACATCACCCGCACCATCGCCTCGACGCGGTCGAAGCCGGTCTCGGCCGTCGCCAGCCCCGCGATGAGCCGCCGGGACACCTCGGCGGCGCAGCGGTCGACCACGGCGGCGAGGAGCTCGTCCTTCGACGGGAACCAGTAGAGGATCGTCTGCTTGCGGACGCCGATGACCGCGGCGAGGTCGTCGAGCGAGGTGGCGTCGTACCCACGGGTGCCGAACTCCACCATGGCGGCGTCGAGGATCCGGTCCGCGGTTGCCGGTCGATCGGCCACATCGGTTGTCTACCATCTGGTAGACAACCTGGCGTGATCCCCGAAGGCCTCGACGGCGCACGCATCGCGGTCACCGGCGGCACCGGCTTCCTCGGCACCGCCCTGATCGAGCGGCTGCTGCGGTCGGTCCCCGGCTGCGAGCTCGTCCTCCTCGTCCGCAAGGGCCGCCGCTCCACAGTGGCGCAGCGGGCCAAGCGCGAGATCTTCGCCAACAACGCCTTCGACCGCCTGCGCGACGACCTCGGCCGGGACGGCTTCGACGCCATGGTGGCCCGACGGGTCACCACCATCGAAGGCGACGTGGGGCGCGACGGCCTCGGCCTCGACGACACCGGTCGGGCCGCGCTGGCCAGCTGCTCGGTGGTGATCCACTCCGCCGCCACCGTGTCGTTCGACGCTCCCCTCGACGGAGCGGTCGAGGTGAACCTCCTCGGGCCGAGCCGGATCGTCGCCACCCTCGCGGAGCTCGGCACCGCACCCCACCTCGTCGCGGTCTCCACCTGCTACGTGGCCGGCAACCGGCGCGGGGCCGCCCCCGAACAGCCGGTGCACGAGAGCCCGTTCTGGATCGACATCGACTGGCGGGCCGAGGTCGACGGAGCCCGTCGGGCCCGGGTGGACGCCGAAGCCGAGAGCCGCACCGCTGACGCGCTGGCCCGCTTCCGCAAGGAGGCTCGCCACGAGCTCGGTGCGCCCGGCACCCCGGCGCTGGCGGCCAAGACCGAGCAGCGCCGCACCACGTGGGTGCGGGAGCGGCTGGTCGAGGCCGGTCGGGCCCGAGCGGCCTCGCTCGGCTGGCCTGACGCCTACGCCTACACGAAGGCGCTGGGCGAACGAGCGCTCCTGATGAATCGCGGCGACCTCCCGGTCACCATCGTGCGGCCGTCGATCATCGAGTCGGCGCTGGCCGAGCCCTACCCGGGCTGGATCCGCGGGTTCCGCATGGCGGAGCCGGTGATCATCTCCTACGCCCGCGGCCTGCTGAAGGAGTTCCCCGGCGTGCCGGAAGGCACCGTCGACGTCATCCCCGTGGACCTCGTCGTGGCCTCCATCATCGACGCCGCCGCTCGTCCGCCGGTGAGCGAACCGAAGATCGTGCAGGTGGCGTCCGGGTCGGTGAACCCGTTCAAGTACCGCCGCCTCGTCGACATCGTGCGCAGCTACTTCACCGAGCACCCCATCTACGACCACGAAGGCCAGCCCATCGTGGTGCCCGAGTGGTCGTTCCCCGGGCGGGGCCGGGTGCAGCGCCAGCTCGAGCGGGGCCAGAAGCTGCTCGAGCGAGGCGAACGGGCCCTGCAGGTGCTGCCCCTCCGCGGCAAGCAGGCCGCGTGGGCCGCCAACCTCGAGGAGACCAAGGCCGACATCGACCGAGCTCTCGCCTACGTGGAGCTCTACGGCGCCTACACCGAGTGCGAGGCCATCTACGGCGTCGACGAGCTCCTGGCGCGATGGGAGTCGCTGCCACCCGAGGACCAAGCCGCCTTCGGCTTCGACCCCCGGGTCATCGACTGGACCCACTACGCCCGCAACATCCACCTCCCCTCGGTCGTGGAGCACTCCCGGGTGCGCACCACGCCCGGCGGACGCACCGGTGAGAAGCGGGAGGACCGCCTCCGCCGCCAGGTGCTCGACCCCGAGCGGCACATCGCGGCGTTCGATCTCGAGAACACGCTCATCGCCTCGAACGTGGTGGCGTCGTACTCGTGGCTGGCCACCCGCCGCCTGCCGCCGGAGGACCGGTTCCGCTTCGTGCTGCAGATGCTCAAGGAGGCGCCGGCGCTCCTCGCCGCCGACCGCCGGGACCGCAGCGACTTCCTCCGGCACTTCTACCGACGCTACGACGGCGCCGACGCCGCCCGCCTCGAGGCCGACTCGCTGGAGATGTTCAGCGACCTGATCCTGGCCAAGTCGTTCCCGGCCGCCATCCGCCGGGTGCGGGCCCACCGAGCCGCAGGGCACCGGACGGTGCTCATCACCGGTGCCCTCGACCTGGCCATCGAGCCGCTCCGCCCCCTCTTCGACGACATCGTGGCGCCGTCGCTGGCTCGGCGAAGCGACGGCACCTACCGCGGTGAGCTCACCGACGTGCCGCCCACCGGCGAGGCCCGGGCGCAGGCCCTCCTCGACTTCGCGGCCGCCAACGACCTCGACCTCAGCAACTCCGTGGCCTACGCCGATTCCACCTCGGACCTGCCGATGCTCGAGGTCGTCGGCTATCCGGTGGCGGTGAACCCGGAGACCCGCCTGGCCGCGCTGGCCCGCAAGCGGGGCTGGCTCGTGGAGCACTTCGACAAGGCCCCCGGCGCACCCAGCCCGTTGCTCCCGATCGGTCCGGCGTGGGGCCGTCCCCGGAGCCGGAAGGTCGGCAAGGTGGCGTCAGGCTCGTGAAGGCCCTCGTGTTCTCCCGCAAGCCGGCTCGTTTTGCCGCCGCCATGGTGGCCGGTCGCGTCGCCCCAGGTGCCGGGGCCAAGGTCGGCCCCCTCGCCCTCCGCGACGTCGATGTGCCCGACCTGCCCGGTCCCGGGTGGGTACGCGTGCGACCCCGCTTGGCCGGCATCTGCGGCTCCGACCTGGCCACCGTCGACGGCACGTCGTCGCGCTGGTTCGAACCGATCGTGTCGTTCCCCTTCACCCCGGGCCACGAGGTGGTCGGGGAGCTCGACGACGGATCGCGGGTCGTGGTCGTGCCGGTACTGAGCTGCGTGGCCCGGGCCGTGAGCCCCGTGTGCCGAGCGTGCGCCGAGGGACGGATCAACCACTGCGAACGGCTGGCCCACGGCTCGCTCGAACCCGGCCTGCAGTGCGGCTTCTGCGAGAGCACCGGCGGTGGGTGGAGCACGCTGATGCTGGCCCACGAGTCGCAGCTGGTGCCCGTGCCCGACGACCTCAGCGACGAGGCGGCGGTGCTCGTCGAGCCCACCGCGTGCGCCGTGCACGCCGCCGCCCAGGTCACCGCCGATCGGGTGGCCGTGATCGGCGCCGGCACGCTCGGGCTGCTCACCATCGCCGCGCTGCGTTCAGCCCGCCCTGGTGCGGAGATCCTGGCCACGGCCCGCTACCCGCACCAGCGAGACCTCGCTCGGGCCCTCGGCGCCGACGAGGTGCTCGAGGGCGACGAGCTCGACCGGGCCGTGCGGTTCCGCACCGGCTCGATGAAGCTCGACTCGGGTCAGCTCACCGGCGGCATCGAAGCCGTCGTCGACTGCGTGGGCTCGCCCGACTCCCTCGCCCAGGCCCTGCGGATCGCCGCGCCCGGCAGCACCATCCACGTGGTCGGGATGCCTGGCAACACCACCGTCGACCTCACGCCGCTGTGGCAACGGGAGATCAATCTCCGTGGGGCCTACGCCTACGAGCGTCCCGACTTCGACACCGCGCTGCAGCTGGTGCGGGACCACGAGCTCGACCGCTTGCTCAGCGCCACCTACCCCCTGAAGGCCTACGAGGACGCCATCGCCCACGCGGCGTCGGCCGGCCGCCGGGGTGCCGTGAAGATCGCCTTCGACCTCCGGTCGGAGAAGGAAAGGACTTCCCTCTGATGCCCCGTCCCGGGTTCGTGCTCGAAGTCGACCGTTCGACGCCACCGATCCTGTTCCACCACGGGGACAGCTTCCGGTTGGAGAAGCTCCCCGCCGGACGGAGCCGGGTGCTCTACCCGGCCGAGCCGCTCGAGGCCATCGACGACGTCGACCAGGCCATCCGCCACGCGCTCGCCAACCCCCACGGCGACAGCCCGCCGTTGCGCGAGCTGCTCACCAGCGGCATGAAGCTCACGATCTGCTTCGACGACATCAGCCTGCCGCTGCCGCCGATGCGCCGGCCCGACGTCCGCCAGCGGATCATCGAGGCCGTGCTCGACGAAGCCGCCGCCGCCGGCGTGGACGACGTGCACATCATCGCCGCCCTCGCCCTGCACCGGCGCATGACCGAGGCCGAGCTCCGCCACGCCGTCGGCGACCGGGTCTACGACGCCTTCGCCCCCCAGGGCCTGCTCTACAACCACGACGCCGAGGATCCCGACGGGATGCTCTTCATCGGCACCACCAAGCACGACGAGGAGGTGGTCATCAACAAGCGGGCCGCCACCAGCGACCTCATCGTCTACGTGAACATCAACCTGGTGTCGATGGACGGCGGGTGGAAGTCCACCGCCACCGGGCTCAGCGGCTACCAGTCGCTCCGCCACCACCACAACGTGCAGACCATGCAGCAGTCGAAGAGCTTCATGGACCGCCACCACAGCGAGCTCCACTCGAGCAACTGGCGCATGGGCGAGGTGCTTCGCAAGAGCGGCATCAAGGTCTTCCAGATCGAGACGACCCTCAACAACGACACCTTCGGGCAGAGCGGCCCGATGTCGGTGCTGTCGAAGCGGGAGTGGGAGTGGTCGGCGCGCGACCGAGCCACGTTCATCGGCATGAAGGCCGGCCTCGACCGCATGCCGTCGAAGGCCCGCCGGAAGATCTTCAACTCGTGGCTGGCGCCTTACGGGGTCACCTCGGTGCAGGCCGGCGAGGTCGAGGCGGTGCACGAGGTCACCACCGCCAACGTGTTCGCCCAGCAGAACGTGCCGATCGAGGGGCAGGCCGACGTCCTCACGATGGGCCTGCCGTACATCTGCCCCTACAACGTCAACTCGATCATGAACCCGATCCTCGTGATGTGCCTCGGGCTCGGCTACTTCTTCAACATGTACCGGGGGAAGCCCCTCGTGCGCGAGGGCGGTGTGCTCATCATGAGCCACCCCACCCCGTGGGAGTTCCACCCCGTCCACCACCCGAGCTACATCGACTTCTTCGAGCAGGTGCTCGCCGACACCACCGACCCGGTGGCGATCGAGGCCAAGTACGAGAAGCAGTACGCCGAGGACGAGTGGTACCGCCACCTCTACCGCACGAGCTACGCCTACCACGGCGTCCACCCGTTCTACATGTGGTACTGGGGCAGCCACGCCCTGCAGCACCTCGGTCGGGTGATCATCGTCGGCGGCGACGTGCGGGCCGTGCGCCGGCTCGGCTTCCATCCCGCGTCGACGCTGCAGGACGCCCTCGAGATCGCGTCCGACGTGGTGGGACGCCAGCCGACGATCACCCACCTGCACAACCCGCCGATCCTCATGGCGGAGGTGACGTGAAGCTCAGCGTCCCCCGTCCGAAGCTCCCGTTCCCCTACTCGGCACCCACGGTTCCGCACGGGGTCGAGGTGCCGCCGGCTCCGGGCACGACGGGCGCCGACTACGACACCGACTGGGCCCGCCGGTTCCCGGCTCGCTTCGCCCGCCTGGTCCTCCTCGAAGGGGTGATCCGGCCGGTCGCCGCAGTCCTCGGGGCGCCCGAGCGAGCCGGCGTCGACCGTCTGCACGGGCTCGGGGACCGACCGGTGATCTTCGCCGCCAACCACCACTCCCACCTCGACACCCCGATGCTCCTGTCGTCGATCCCGGAGCCGTGGCGACATCGGATGTTCGTCGGGGCTGCGGCCGACTACTTCTTCCGCAACCGGGTCACCGGAGCGGTGAGCGCCCTGGCCATCGGAGCCATCCCGATCGAACGATCGAAGGTGACCCGTCGTTCGGCCGACCAGGCTGCGGAACTGATCGGTGCGGGTTGGTCGATGCTCATCTTCCCGGAGGGTGGCCGGTCCCCTGACGGCTGGGGCCAGCCGTTCCGCGGCGGCGCCGCCTACCTCTCGAGTCGTACCGGGGTCCCGATCGTGCCGGTGCACATCGAGGGCACCAACCGCATCCTCCGCAAGGGCGCCAAGCGGCCGACCCCCGCCAACGTACGGGTCACCTACGGCCAGCCCCTGCACCCGATGGAGTCGGAGTCGGCGGCCCGCTACGCCGAGCGCATCGAGCGAGCCGTCGCCGTCCTAGCCGACGAGGCCACCACCGACTGGTGGCAGGCCACCCAACGAGCCGCCGCCGGCACCACCCCCGCCCTCACCGGCCCGTCCGCCCCCAGCTGGCGCCGGGCCTGGGCCCTCGGCGACCGCAGCCGCAAGCGCCAACGCCAAACCAGGACCTGGCCTCGTCTCTAGTTGCTCCGGTCGGGAGGGGGCGCCTTCGGCGCCGTGGGCCTCGGCCTCCGCAACCGTGTCGGC
>JALYWQ010000369.1 GCA_030852625.1 Actinomycetota bacterium | reverse complement strand
CCGACGAGGTGGCTCGGATGTCGGGCGTCGACCTCGAGCGCGCACGGGTCGTGCCCGTCACCGACGACGCCGTGGTCCTCCACGCCAGGACCGTCGACGGCCGAACGATCGAGGGCCAGGTCGCCGTCGACGAGACGTCGGGGATCGAGGAGGTGTGGGTGGCACCGAACTGCACGGCGGCCTCGGTCATCGCCCTCGAGGCGATCGCGGCCGCCGATCTCGTGGTCCTCGGTCCCGGCTCGCTCTACAGCAGCGTCCTGGCCGCAGTCGTCGTGGGCGACCTCCGCAAGGCGCTCCTCGACACCTCGGCCCGGCTGGTGCTGGTCGGGAACCTGGAGTCGGAACCGGTCGAGCGGGAGGGCTGCGAGGTGAGCGATCACCTCGCCGTGCTCGGGCGCCACGGCGTGCATCCCGATCTCGTGCTGGTCCACGACGACGGTCTCCCCCTGGGCCGCCCGGCCATCGACGTCGTCACCGCCGACCTGGTCGGCTCGGGCGGCATCGACCATGACCCAGTGGCCCTCGGAGGGGCCCTCCGCCGGATCGCTGAACGAGGGGCCTGACCAGCATGGGCAGAATTGGAACCTGTCGCCGCGATCTGCTCGGATTGCTCGCGATCTGCCCACAACCCCAGGAGCATCTGCGATGAGCATCCGTGTCGGCATCAACGGCTTTGGCCGGATCGGTCGGAACTTCTACCGAGCGGCCAAGCAGGCAGGGGCCGACATCGACCTCGTGGCGGTCAACGACCTCGCCAACCCGGCCGCCAACGCCCACCTCCTGAAGTACGACAGCACCCACGGGAAGCTCACCGAGGACGTGCGGGTCACCGACGACGGGATCGCCGTCGGGGGCGACTCGTTCAAGGTCTTCGCCGAACGGGATCCCAAGGCCCTGCCGTGGGGTGACCTGGGTGTCGACGTGGTGATCGAGTCCACCGGCATCTTCACCGACCGGGACAAGGCGGCCGCCCACATCGAGGGTGGTGCGCCCCGCGTGATCATCTCGGCGCCGGCCAACGGCGTCGACGCCACCTTCGTGGTCGGCGTGAACGACGACCAGTTCGACCCCGCGCAGCACACCATCGTGTCGAACGCCAGCTGCACCACGAACTGCTTCGTCCCGATGATCAAGGTCCTCGACGACGCCTTCGGCGTGGAGAAGGGCCTGATGACCACGGTCCACGCCTACACCAACGACCAGAACCTCCTCGACCTGGTGCACTCCGACCTCCGGCGCAGCCGGGCCGCAGCGGCCAACATCGTGCCGGCCTCCACCGGTGCGGCCCGAGCCACCAGCCTGGTGATGGAGACGATGAAGGGTCGCCTCGACGGCACCGCCCTCCGGGTCCCCGTGCAGGACGGTTCGATCACCGACTTCACCGGGATCCTGGCCAAGGACGTCACCGTGGACGAGGTCAACGAGGCCTACCGGGCTGCGGCCGCCAGTGGCCCCCTCTCGAAGGTCCTCGTGTACAACGAGGACCCCATCGTGAGCTCCGACATCGTCGGCTCCCCGGCTAGCTGCACCTTCGACGCGCCGCTCACCATGGCCATGGGCAACATGGTCAAGGTGCTCGGCTGGTACGACAACGAGTGGGGCTACTCGAACCGCCTGGTCGACCTCGCTCTCATCGTCGGCGCCGCCAACAAGTGACCGACCCGGTCCCGGTCCTCGAGGACCTTCCGCCCCTGGACGGGGCCAGGGTGCTCCTCCGCGCCGACTTCAACGTGCCCGTGCAGGACGGCCGGATCACGGACGACCTCCGGATCCGAGCGGCCCTCCCCACGATCACGTGGCTGCAGGAGCGGGGGGCCACCGTGGTGGCCTGCACGCACTTCGGTCGCCCGAAGGGCGTGCCCGACCCGGCGTACAGCGTGGCGCCGATCCGGGCCCGCCTCGCCGAGCTGGCCCCGGGCGTCGAGCTGTTGGAGAACCTCCGCTTCGACGCGGGGGAGACCGGCAACGACCCGGTCTTCGTGGCCAAGCTGGTCGACGGCTTCGACGTCTACGTCAACGACGCCTTCGGCGCGTCGCACCGGGCCCATGCCTCCATCGTCGGGCCGCCCCAGGTGCTCCCATCCGCGGCCGGACGCCTGCTGGCCCGGGAGGTGGAGGTGCTGGGCGGCCTGCGCGACGCCCCCAACCGACCCTTCGTGGCCGTCCTCGGTGGATCGAAGGTCAGCGACAAGCTGACCGTGATCGAGGCCCTGCTCGGGGTCGCCGACGAGGTGCTCATCGGTGGCGGGATGTGCTTCACGTTCCTGAAGGCGCAGGGCAACCAGGTCGGCGGCTCGCTCTGCGAGGACGACATGGTCGACACCTGCCGACGTCTGCTCGACAGCGGCGCCGCCATCCGCTTGCCGTCCGACATCACCGCGCTCGGCCCGGGCGGGAAGATCGGCGACCCCAGCGTCGGGGGCGAGGTCCGCCAGTTCGGCACGTCGCTGCCCGACGGTTGGATGGGCCTCGACATCGGCCCCGGGTCGGCGGCGGAGTTCGGAGACGCCGTCCTCGACGCCCGCACTGTGTTCTGGAACGGCCCGATGGGGGTGTTCGAGGACCCCCGGTTCGAGGCCGGCACCCGAAGCGTCGCCGAGGCTGCCGCGGAGGCCAACGGCTTCACGGTGGTCGGCGGTGGCGACTCGGCCGCTGCCGTGGCGCAGTTCGGCCTGGCCGACCGGATCGATCACATCAGCACGGGCGGCGGTGCGTCGCTCGAGCTGCTCGAGACGGGCGATCTCCCCGGCCTCGTTGCCTTGCGAGAGGGGAAGCGATGACGAAGCCCACCCGGAAGCCGCTCATCAGCGGCAACTGGAAGATGCACCACAACCACTTCGAGGCCCTCCAGCTGGTCCAGAAGTTGAGCTACCTGGTGACCACGGAGGACTACGACACCGTCGACGTGTCGGTCCACCCGCCCTTCACCGACCTGCGGACGGTGCAGACCTACCTGATGAGCGAGAAGGAGCCCATCCCGATGGCGCTGGGCGCCCAGCACTGCCACTTCGAGGAGAAGGGTGCGTTCACCGGCGAGGTGGCGCCGGGAATGCTGGCCAAGCTCGACGTCCGCTACGTGATCGCCGGTCACTCGGAGCGGCGGGAGGTGTTCGGCGAGACCGACGAGCTGGTGAACAAGAAGGTCGCCGCCATCCTCAAGCACGAGATGACGCCGATCCTCTGCGTGGGGGAGTCGCTCGAGGAGCGGGAGGCCGCCACCACCGAGACGAAGGTGCAGGGCCAGGTCGAGGCGGGCCTGGACGGCTGCACCAAGGAGCAGGTCGCCGGCCTCGTGATCGCCTACGAGCCGATCTGGGCCATCGGCACCGGCCGCACCGCCAGCAGCGACGACGCCCAGGCCGTGTGCTCGTTCATCCGGGGGGTGGTCGGTGAGCGCTTCGGGGCTGACGCAGCCGCTGCCGTGCGGATCCAGTACGGCGGGTCGGTGAAGCCCGACAACGCCGCCGAGCTCATGGGTCAGCCCGACATCGACGGCGCACTCGTCGGCGGAGCGAGCCTCGAGGCCGAGGACTTCGCTCGGATCGTGCAGTACCGCCTCTCGTAGAGGGGATTCCCCTAGGGGAGCGTAGGGACCGCGGCTGCGGGGTAGTCGCCCCCGGTCGCGGGCTTGACCCCTAGGAGGTCCCAGGTGACCCTCACGCGCCGGAGCTTGCAGCTCCTCGCCATCCTGCTGGGCATGTCGTTGTTCGTCGCATCGTGCGGCGGGGACGACAGCGATTCCGATGACGAGGGCGCCGCTCCCGTCGACCGATCCGAGGGCGAGGCCGCCCCTGGGGGTGAGTTCGTCGACCTCGGCACGGTGGTCGGCGATCCCCTCGAGCACATCGACCCGGCGCTGAACGTCACCATCGACGGGTTCCAGATCGTGAACGCCGTCTACGACGGCCTGACCGAGATCGACTTCAGCGATCCCGAGGAGCCCGAGCTCAAGGGCCTGGTCGCCGAATCCTGGACCGTCAACGACGACGCCACCGAGTTCGTGTTCACGATCAAGGAGGGCCTCGAGTTCTCGAACGGTGAGCCAGTCCTCCCGAGCTCGTTCGTGGTCGCGTGGGAGCGGGCGTCCGACCCCGAGTTCGCCGGCCAGTACTCCTACCTCTTCAACTTCCTGGAGGGCGGGGAGGCCAAGCTCGACGGTGCCGCCGAGACCATCAGCGGCGTCACGGCCGACGACGAGGCGATGACCCTCACCACGAAGCTCGCGGCGCCGTACGCCAACTGGCCCACCGTCGCCGGCTTCCAGCTCTTCTACCCGATGCCGACGGCCGTCGAGGAGCTCGGGGACCAGAACGAGTGGGAGAACGGCCTCATGATCGGCAACGGCCCGTACATGCTCGAGTCGCCTCGCACCACCGAGGAGATCGTGCTCGTGAAGAACGAGGCCTACGCCGGCGACCACAACGGTGAGCGCTGGGAGGACCGCCTCGAGAAGATCACGTTCCGCACCTCGGCCGACCCGGACACGGCGTACAACGCGTTCGAAGCCGGCGAGGGTGACAACGCCATCGTCCCGCCGGGTCGCTGGGGCGACGCCTCGAACGACCACCCGAACGCGATCCGCCCGGCCCTCGGCACCCGGTACTTCGAGGTGAAGTGGGACCACCCGGTCCTGGGCGGTCCTGACAACGTGAAGCTGCGCGAGGCGATCATGCTCGCCATCGACCGGGAAGAGATCGGCGAGGCGGTCTACGACGGCACCAACGAGGTGGCCACCTCCCTCATCCCGCCGGGGATCCCCGGCCACACCGCCGACATCTGCGAGTTCTGCAAGCACGATCCGGCGGCGGCCGAGGCGGCCTTCGCCGAGTGGACCGCGGCGGGCAACTCGCTGACCGAGCCGATCAAGATCAACCTCAACGCCGACGCCGGCCACGAGCCGGTCGTGCAGATCATCGTCGACAACCTGCGGGAGGTCGGCATCGATGCGGTGGCCGATCCGATGCCCACCGAGACCTACTTCACCCAGCTGGGCGAGGGGGCCTGTGTGATCTGTCGCAGCGGTTGGTACGCCGACTACCCGACGGCCGACAACTTCACCTACGACCTGTTCCACTCGGATGCCATCGGTGGCAACAACCACGGCTACTACAGCAACGCCGAGTTCGACCGGCTGATCGACGAGGCCAAGCGGACCACCGACGAGGACGAGGCCGCTGACCTGTACTCCCAGGCCGAGGACATCCTCCTCAACCAGGACATCGGCGTGATCCCGTACCTGTACTACTCGCTGGACTACGTGTACGGCGATGACCTGGCCCGGTTCCCCGTGAGCCCGCTGGGTCTCATCCAGTGGGAGCAGGTGGCCTTCAAGGCCTGACCCTGCCCGTGCCCGCCCATGAGGAGCGGGGAGCGCTCCGGCGCTCCTCGCACCTCGCATCGGGAGCCACCCAATGACGAGCTACGCGATCCGACGGATCCTGTTGATCATCCCGACGGTGTTCCTCGCGCTCTCGCTGCTGTTCTTCCTCTTCTTCGTGCTGCCCGGCGATCCGGTGAGCCTCATCGCCGGCGGCGGTGACCGGACCATCGACGCTGGTGTCCTCGAGCGCATCGAGGCCCGATATGGCCTCGACAACCCGCTCCCCACCCAGTTCGTCGACTACTGGCAGCGGACGCTGCAGTGGGACCTCGGCGAGTCGTACCTGAACCGGCGGAGCGTGAACGAGATCCTGGGCGACCGGGCCGTCAACAGCATCCGCCTGGGCATCTGGGCGATCATCATCGAGATCGTCGTAGGCATCTCGGTGGGCCTCATCGCCGCCATCCGTCGCTACTCCTTCACCGATCGGGCCACCACGGTCATCACGGCAGGGGCGTCAGCCATTCCTGTGTTCGTCCTCGGCTTCGTCCTCCAGTACGGCTTCGCCGTGCTCCCGAACAAGTGGGACTGGCCCGACTGGGCCCGGCTCCGCACCTCCACCCTCGGACCCGATTCGTGGACCTTCTTCTTCATCCCCACCGGGGAGCAGTGGCGGTACCTCATCCTCCCCGCCATCACCCTGGCGTCGGTGTCGACCGCCCTGGCCGCCCGCATGATGCGGGGGTCGATGCTCGAGGTCCTCCGGGCTGACTACATGCGCACGGCCCGGGCCAAGGGACTGAGCGAGCGCGACGTCGTGGTCAAGCACGGCCTCCGCAACGCCATGCTCCCGGTGGTGACGCTGATCGGCATCGACTTCGGCACCACGATCGGCGTGGCGGTCCTCACCGAGACGGCCTTCTCGTGGCCCGGCCTGGGCTCGGAGATCGCCAACTCGGTCCTTCGCCGCGACCTTCCGGTCATGCTCGGGCTCACGCTCGTGGTGGTCCTCGTCTACTCGGTCATCAACCTGCTGGTCGATCTGTCCTACGCCTGGTTCGACCCGCGGATCCGGCTCAGCCGGAGGGGGAGCGGATGAGCGCCACGGACGGGGTCGGCCCGTCGTCGACCCTCGAGACGGTGGAGCCTGGTGGCACCGAGCTCGTCGGCGCGTCCCGGCCCCTGCGCCAGGACGTGTGGCGACGCTTCCGGCACAACAAGTTGGCCATGGCCAGCCTCGTGTTCCTCGGGATACTCGTGCTCGTCGCCATCTTCGCCCCGCTGGTGGCACCCCACGGCTACACGGAGCGGTTCTCCGGGCGTTTCGGCGACGGTCCCTCGGCCGACCACTGGTTCGGCACCGACCGGATCGGACGGGACGTGTTCAGCCGGGTCGTCTACGGGGCTCGGGTCTCGCTCCGCATCGGCCTGCTGGCCACCGTCATCTCGCTGACGATCGGCGTGCTCCTCGGCGCGACCGCTGGCTACTTCGGCGGGGTCATCGACACCATCATCATGCGCTTCACCGATGTGCTGCTCGCCATCCCCTACATCGTGCTGGCCATCGCGCTGGCGTCGGTGCTCGGTCGTTCCGAGAACACCGTGATCGTGGTGCTCGGGTTGACCGGTTGGTTGAGCATCTGCCGGATCGTCCGGTCGAGCTTCCTCGCCCTCAAGCAGCTCGAGTACGTGGAGGCGGCCAACGCGTTGGCCTACTCCCGACGCCGGATCATGTTCCGCCACATCCTGCCCAACGCCCTGCAGCCGGTGATCGTCTACGGCACCATCGCCGTCGGCACCGTGATCCTGGCCGAAGCGGCGCTGTCGTTCCTCGGTGCCGGCCCCGCCGACCCCACCCCGGCGTGGGGCCTGATGGTCGCCGACGGCAAGGGCTCGCTCTCGAACGCTCCCCACATGCTGTTCTTCCCGGGCGCGGCCATCTTCGCCACGGTGGTGTCCCTCGTGTTCATCGGCGACGGGCTCCGCGACGCACTGGACCCGAAGCTCAAGTGAGCGTCGTGCCCGCCCCCGGCGCCGGCCCCACTCGCGAGGTGCTGCTCTCCGTACGTGACCTCTCGGCGGTGTTCGAGACCGACGACGGCACCGTGCACGCCGTCGACGGCGTGTCGTTCGACGTCCATCGCGGTGAGGTGCTCGCGGTGGTGGGGGAGTCGGGCTCAGGGAAGTCCGTCACCGCCATGACCATCCTCGGGCTGATCCCGGCCGTCGAGGTGCGCAACGGGGAGGTCCTCTGGAAGGGCCGGGATCTCCTCACGGTGAGCGACCAGGACCGCCGGAAGGTCCGTGGGGGCGAGATCGCCATGATCTTCCAGGATCCCCTCACCGCCCTCAACCCCGTCCACCCCATCGGCCGCCAGATCGGTGAGATGGCGAGGATCCACGAGGGCCTCAGCCGGAAGGCCGCCGACCAGCGGGCCGTCGAGATGCTCGACCTGGTGGGGATCCCCGAGGCCAAGCGGCGGGCTCGGATGTACCCGCACGAGTTCTCCGGCGGCATGCGCCAACGGGCGATGATCGCGATGGCCATCGCCTGCAAGCCCGACCTGCTCATCGCCGACGAACCGACCACGGCGCTCGACGTGACCGTGCAGGCACAGGTGCTCGACGCCCTCATCGCCATCAAGGACGAGATCGACTCCGCCATCATCCTCATCACCCACGACCTCGGCGTGGTCGCCGGCCTCGCCGACCAGGTGATGGTGATGTACGCCGGTCGACAGGTGGAGATCGGCACGGCCGACGAGGTCTTCTACGACGCCCGCCACCCGTACACCCTCGGCCTCCTCGCCAGCCTGCCCCGGCTCGACGGCACGGGCGACGAGCCCCTCGTGCCCATCAAGGGCGCGCCACCGTCACTCATCCGCCGGCCCAGCGGATGCCACTTCCACCCGCGCTGTCGCTTCGCTCGCGTGCCGGGGCCCTGCGACGAAGCGGTGCCCCCGCTCCGGCTCGTGGCGGGCGACGCCCACCGGTCGGCCTGCCACTACGCCGAGGAGCTTCGCGGGGTGACGGTGGAGACGATCCGAGCATCGGTGGGTGACGCCGACCTCCTCGTGCCCGACGTCGCCGTGGAGGACGAGGGAGACGACGGAGTGACCGCGCCGTGACCGAGCTCCCTCCCACTGGCGATCCGGGTCCGGTGCCGTCGACCGACGGGCCGCTGCTCGTGGCGCGCGACCTGGTCAAGCGCTTCCCGCTGCGCGGCGGCGTGCTCTCCCGCACCCTGACCCACCTCACGGCCGTCGACGGGGTGTCGCTCGCGGTGGCGCGGGGCGAGACGCTCGGTCTGGTGGGGGAGTCCGGCTGCGGGAAGTCGACCACCGGCCGGATGCTCCTCGACCTGATCCCGCCGAGCGAGGGGACCGTGGAGTTCGCCGGCCAGACGGTGACGGGCATGCGAGGCCGCCGTCGGACCGAGATGCGACGGCGCTTCCAGATCGTGTTCCAGGACCCGTACTCCTCGCTGAACCCGCGGATGACCGTGGGCGCCGCGCTGAGCGAACCGCTGAAGGTGCACCGCGGTTGGGATCGGACCCGCGTCGACCAGCGGGTCCACGAGCTCCTCGACCTCGTCGGGCTCTCCGCCGAGCACGCCAACCGGTTCCCCCACGAGTTCTCCGGCGGGCAGCGCCAACGGGTGGGGATCGCGAGGGCGCTCACCCTCGAACCCGAGCTCATCGTCCTCGACGAACCGGTGTCGGCCCTCGACGTGTCGATCCAGGCCGGCGTCGTGAACCTGCTGGAACGCCTCCAGGACGAGCTCGGCCTGGCCTACGTGTTCATCGCTCATGACCTGTCGATCGTGCGCCACATCTCGGACCGGGTGGCGGTCATGTACCTGGGCCGGATCGTCGAGGAAGGGCCGGCCCCGGCCATCTACGAGCGGGCCGCCCACCCGTACACCCAGGCCCTCCTCTCGGCAGCTCCGGTGCCCGACCCGCACCGGGAGCGATCCCGGGAGCGGATCCTCCTGCAGGGGGACCCGCCGTCGCCGGCCGATCCTCCCTCCGGGTGCCGCTTCCGCACCCGCTGCTGGCACAAGCAGCAACTCGAGCTGGCCGGCCAGGACACCTCGGCCTGCGTGGAGGTGGACCCAGCGCTCGAGCACCACGGCACCGACCACAACGTGGCCTGCCACTTCGCGACCGTTCGCTCGGTTGTGTGAGGCCCCGGACCGGCCCTCTCGCGTTGTGGGGGCGCCGAAGGCGGCTGGTAGCTTCGTGACGTGCTCACGAACTTCGTCCTCGCCCTGCACCTGGCGGTGTCGGCGCTCCTGATCGGCCTCGTCCTGCTGCACAGCGGCAAGGGTGGCGGCCTGTCCGACATGTTCGGTGGCAGCGTCGGGGCCACGGCCCTCGGTTCGGCGGCGGCGGAGCGCAACCTCGATCGCATCACCGTGGTGGTGGCACTGATGTTCGCCTTCACCACCACCGGGCTGGCCTTCCTCCTCGACTGACGTGGGAGCCCTCCGGCGCTGGCGATCCGGAGCGGTCGCCACGCTGGCGGTCTTGCTGCTCGTCGCGAGCTGCACCAACGGGGACGATTCGGGCGACCCGGACGGGCCCCCTGCCGTGGAGGGCAACCTGAAGGTCGGGCTTCCCGGCCCCATCGCCCTCGACCCGTCCCTGGCGTCGCTGGCCGAGGCCAGCGAGCTGCTCACGGTCGACCTGCTCTACGACGGCCTCACCTCCCTCGACCCCGAGGGCACGCCCATCCCCGGCCTCGCCACCACGTGGGACACCGACGCCGAGCAGCGGCTGTGGCGGTTCCGCCTCGATGCCGACCGGACCTTCGCCAGCGGACGCCCGATCACCCCCGCCGACGTCGTCGCCTCGCTGACCTGGCTGGCCCGCCGAGGCGACACCTCGCTGGCCGCGCTGCGCCTCGAGGCGATCACCGGCTTCCGGGCCCTCGTGGACGGGACCGCACCCACCCTCGAAGGGGTTCGGGTGGCCGAGGACGGCGCGGTGGAGATCGCCCTCGACACGCCGCTGTCGACCCTCCCGGTCCTCCTGGCCGGCCCGTCCTACGGCATCGTCGACCCCAACACCATCGCGGCGGCGGCGACCACCGGCGTCGACGCCGTCGATCCCACAGGTGGGTGGACGGCCACGCCCACCACCGGGGGAGGGCTCGTGCTGGAGGAACGGCCGGGCAGCCCCGGACGGCTCGACGCCCTCGAGCTCGTGCCCCACGAGGACGCCGGCGGCGCCTACGCGGCGTTCGAAGCCGGCGAGGTCGACTGGGCCGAGGTCCCCGACGGACGGGTGGGCGACGCCGTCGAGGCTTACGGCGACGACGCCTTCGCCCCCTTCCACGCCGAGCTCTACTTCGGGCTCAACCTCCGCAGCGCCACGTTGACCAACGACGGGCTGCGAACGGCCATCGCCCGCGCCGTCGACCGGGACGCCATCGTGGGCGCCGTCTACCCCGACCTGGCGCTCCCCTTGAGCCAGGTGGTGCCGGCGGGGGTCCCCGGCCGAGCCGCCGACCCCTGCGCCACGTGCGGCTTCGACCCCGCCGCAGCTCGTTCCGCGCTCGAGGAGGCCTTCCCCGACGGCAACGTGCCCATTGTGCCCATCGACTTCGACCAGTCACCGGCCCAGGAGGCGATGGCCCGCATCGTCGCCGACAACCTCGACGCCGTCGGCATCCCCACCGAGCTGCGCCCCCGGCCCATCGACGAGTACAAGCAGTTCGTCGTCGGCGGGGCCCACGAGCTGTTCAGCTTCGGGTGGATCGGGGCCTACGCCTCGCCGGACGCCTACCTCGCCCCGCTGTTCGCCTCGGCATCCGACGACAACCTCGTCGGCGTGGCGTCCGAGGACCTCGACGAGCTGCTCCTCGCGGCGCGCGCCCATCCGCCGGGGGCCGAGAACCTCGATCGATGGGCCCAAGCCGAGCGCCGGCTGCTCGAGGCCGCCGTCGTCGTGCCCATCGCCCAGTTCCGCACCCTCGCCGTGGTGTCGGATCGCGTGGCCGGTTGGGAGCACCGGGTCGACGGCACGATCGACTGGTCCGCCGTGTCGCTCGGCGAGGGGGCGTCCCGATAGAGTGGCCCGTCCACGAGCGGTCGTGGCGGAACTGGCAGACGCGCAGCGTTGAGGTCGCTGTGGGAGTAATCCCGTGGAGGTTCAAGTCCTCTCGACCGCACTCTGGATGAGGCCCCTGACTCCGGTCAGGGGCCTCAGTCGTTGTCGGCTGCGTCCGTCGGCTCGGTGAGGCGCCGACGGAGCTCCACGTACACCGGTCGCCCGACGAGCGCCGTGAGCTCCTCCTCGAGCGACTCCACCACCGGACGGGCCCCGACGTAGGCCAGCTCGCCCTCCGTGCAGCACCACGCCATCGTCCGCCCGTCGTTCCCCCAGTCGGCCCGCTGCCAGCGGCGGACGGTGGCTGCTTCCCGGCCGTCGTCGAGGGGCGCCCAGTCGACGCGGATCGGCAGCTGCCAGCAGACCGACGGCTTCCAGTCGGTGGGGGACTCGCCGGCATCCACCGCGGCGAGGTGCAGCGCACAGCCCTCACCGCCGGTGAAGCCTGGCCGGTTGAGGAAGATGCACGCACCGTCGACCACCCGGGTGCCCACCCGGCGATCGTCGGCGTACACGCCCCCCGTCGCGGCGGCGTCGTGGAACTGGAACCGCTCCGGGTCGAGGACGGCAGCGAGGGCCCCGATGGTCATGGCCTCGTCACCGTCGTCGAGCTCGGCGCCGACCGAGCAGCACCCCTGCGCCAGCTCGGGCGCCGGGTGGTCGAGGATCCCGAGGCAGCCGGCGCCCCAGATGCAGGTCCACGCCGAGCGCAGGAACGGCTCGTCGAACCGCCACACGGTGTCGCCATCGTCGATCTCGATCGGCTCGGATCCGTTCATCGGCTGGTCGACGGGTGGTGGGTGTCGTCAGCCGGTGCGGTCATGCATCACCCGAGCAGGAAGTGGGCGTTCCAGAGCACGACGGCGAAGTAGAGGACGCACATCCAGCAGAGGGCGAACACGAGCGGGCGGCGGAGCGGGGCGGTCAGGTGGCGATACCCGACGAGGATCGGGACGCCCAGCTTGATGGCGACCCCCCACGGCCCGCTGATGACGAGGGCCATCATCGGGTTCATCTCCGTGCCGCCCAGGTCGAGGAGGATGCGGGTGAGGAGCAGGTCGCAGGCGTTGAGGGCGACCAGGCCGACGATGGCGAGGAACCGCAGGCGGTCGAGGGCGTGGTCGGAGTCGACGGCGACGCGGCGGTCGAAGCGGTGGAAGGCAGCGATGGCGGTGGTCATGTGAAGGCCTTCACCACACGCGGGCCGGGTTCCTGCCGAGCCGGACAGGTCTGGCCCACCGAAGCGGGCGCGATCCGCCCGTCTCCACGCGAACCACCCGGCCGGCCTCAGCGGGAGCGCTTGCTGGCCGGCTTGGCGGTGCCGGTGGTCTTGCGCGCTCGGGTGGCCTTGGCCGTGGTCTTGGCGGGCACCCGGGGGGCGGCCGCCTTCGAGGGTGTCGAGGTGCGACGAGGGGCCGCCTCCGCCGGTGCGTCGTCCGCCGCAGGAGCCTGGCCCCGCAACTTGGCAGCGACACGGTCGGCGATGGCATCGAGCTGCTCGTCGGTCAGCTCGACGGGTGTCTCGGCGCGGAGGCCGATTCGCCGGCGCAGCGCGACCACCTCCTTGGTGAGCTTGGCCATCCCCTCGGCATCGGGGACGACCCGCTCGCCGTCGATCTCGCCGATGGCGGCCTGGCGCTGGGCCTCGACCGCGGCCAGGAGCTCCTCGGTGGTGCCCGTGACGGCCTCCTCGATGCGCTCCATCGGCGCCGCGAGGGTCTCCTCGAGGGCTGCCATCAGGCCGGGCGACACGCGCGTGGACACGAGGTCACGGGCCCGCTCGGCGTTCATCTCGGCCAGCCCGTCGGCGATGTTGTCGAGCCGGGCGGTGACCTCGGCCTGATCGGGGATCTCGAGCACCACGGCGCGCAGGCCGACGACGTCGGCCTGCAGCTGGTCGAGTCGGGCGTCGATCTGGTCGGCGAGGGCGGCGTTGGCCTGGGCGGTCAGGTGCCGGACCTTGGCCTCGACCCCGTCGATGACCTGGTGGGCGGTGGTGCGCAGCCGGCGTCCCACGTCCTCGAGCACTCGGTCGGCGCCGGCTTCGATGTCCCGGGCCAACAGGGCCCGGTGGTCGGACAGGAGGGTGGCCATCCCGTTGCCCAAGGAGATCCCGAGGTTCTCGATGACCTGGGCCAGCTCAGCGGCCGACACGATGGCGCCGTCGTCCGACGGGCGCTCAGCGGTGCGGGCGCTGGCCAGCGCGTCCCGGAGCTGCGCGAACTCCTCCCGGAGCTCGTCCAGGAGGGCCGCCACCGGCGGTTCGGCGGGCGGAGCGGGCGGGGTCGGAGCCAGGGCCGGACCGATCGGGGCGACCGGTCGGGGCGGGAG
>JALYWQ010000360.1 GCA_030852625.1 Actinomycetota bacterium | reverse complement strand
GGCTCCGTCAGGTCCACGGGCGTGGCGCACGGGCCAGCGGGGATGTGGGCGGCGCCGCCTCCGAGCGGGGAGGCGCGCCGCCCAGGTCGCCATCGGCCGCGGTGGTCCAGCCGAAGGAGATCGCAGGCAGCGAGGGATCGCTACTTGAGGAAGGACGGCACGTCGAAGTCGTCGTCGCCATCGAGATCGAGGTCGTCATCGCCGTCGTCGTCGCCGAACACGGCCGAGGATCGAGCGGGAGCGTCGCCGCTCATGTGACGGGCGGGGCGCTTGTCGTCCCAGCGGTCGAAGCCGGCGGCGATGACCGTCACCCGCACCTCGTCGCCCATGTCGTCGTCGATGACGGTGCCGAAGATGATGTTGGCGTCGGGGTGGGCCACGCCGTGGATGACCTCGGCGGCCTCGTTGACTTCGTAGAGGCCGAGGTCGCTGCCACCGGCGATCGTGAGGAGGATGCCGCGGGCGCCTTCGATCGACGCCTCGAGCAGCGGGCTCGAGATGGCGCCCCGTGCGGCGTTGAGCGCACGGCCCTCGCCGGAGGCGTAGCCGATGCCCATGAGGGCCGAGCCGGCGTTGCTCATGATCATCTTCACGTCGGCGAAGTCGGTGTTGATCAGGCCGGGTGTGGTGATGAGGTCGGTGATGCCCTGGACGCCCTGGAGGAGCACCTCGTCGGCCATCTTGAACGCGTTGAGCATCGAGGTCTTGTCGTTCGACACGGTGATCAACCGGTCGTTCGGGATCACGATGAGGGTGTCGACCTTCTCCTTCAGGCGGGCGATGCCCTGCTCGGCCTGGACCGAGCGGCGTCGACCTTCGAAGGCGAACGGGCGGGTGACCACACCGATCGTGAGGGCACCGAGGCCCTTCGCGATCTCGGCCACGACGGCCGCGCCACCGGTGCCGGTGCCACCACCCTCGCCGGCGGTGATGAAGACCATGTCGGCGCCCTTGAGCACCTCTTCGATCTCTTCGCGGTGCTCCTCGGCGGCCTGCTGGCCGACCTCGGGGTCCGACCCGGCGCCGAGGCCCCGGGTGAGCTCCCGACCGATGTCGAGCTTCACGTCGGCGTCGCTCATGAGCAGCGCCTGCGCGTCGGTGTTGATGGCGATGAACTCGACACCCTTGAGGCCGGCGTCGATCATGCGGTTGACCGCGTTCACGCCGCCGCCGCCGATGCCGACCACCTTGATGACCGCTAGGTAGTTCTGGGGATTGCCGACCATGGGTCTCGGGACCTCCACCGGTGGTGGGTTAGGTGGTGAGGAGGGAACGCGGATACCCGGGCACCCTCACGGCACCCGGGCTGAAGCTGGAGTGAAGATCGAGCGAACGCTCAACCTCAGGATGGGGTCCAGAGGCTACGAGCACCCTTGTGCCCGGGTCAAGACTGGGTTTCCCGGCGCGCGGAGATCGACGGTACCCAGACACGTGAGGTCGACCTGGGCCAGCACCGTCGCCAACGACCGTAGCTTGGCCGCCAGGCGCTCCGGGCCACCCAGGAGCACCTCGCCCCCGACGGCCAGCTGGCCGGTGAGCTCGGGCCCCACGGACAGGGCGGCGACGGCGCCGGGCACCCGCTCGGCGAGCTGGGCGGCCACCTGGAGGGCCGGCAGGGCCTCGTCGGGCAGCTGGGACCCCGGGGCCAGCTCGACGCCGTCGAGCCCGTCGAGGCGCACGAGGTCGGTGGGGGTGCCGTCCGGCGAGGGGCCGACCACCCGTCCGGTGGCGTCCACGAGCGACAGCTGGTCGCCGGCGGCCAGGACGGCCACCGGTGTGCGCTCCTCGACCTCGAGCCGGACGGTGCCGTCGAGGCGCCGGGCGACGGTGACGTCGAGCACCCAGGGCAGGGCCGCCACCCGCTCCCCCGCCGCCGTGAGGTCCACGTCCATGAGCTGCTGGCCCCGGTTGATCCCGGCCGCCTCGTGCACCGCGTCCCGGCCCGAGCGGGCCGCCCCGGTGACGACGACCCGGTCGACGTCGAGGAGGGGTGAGCGCAGGGCGACCGCGAACCCGGCGACCACGGCGAGCACCAGGCCCACGTCGACGAGGCGGCGCAGCCGGCGGCGGCCGGCGTCGCGCTGGACCTCGGCCCGGCGGGCCCGGATCCGGGGGTCGACCGGAGGATGAGGCAGCGGTTCGTCGGCCGGCCGGGGACCCGGCGGGCGCTCGCGCGTCGTGGTGTTCAACCCTCCACCTCTGGTCGAGACTTGAGGTGGATGTCCTGGTCAGCGGCCTGCTCGAACCCCACGCAGCGAGTCTCGACCTCCAGGTGAACGCCGAAGGCGTCGGCCACCCGGCGCCGCACCTCGGCCATGAGGGCCCACACGTCGTCGGCCCGGCCACCGGGGTCGGCCTGGATGAAGTTGGCGTGCTTCGGCGACACCTCGGCGCTGCCGAACCGCAGGCCCCGGGCCCCGGCGGCGTCGATCAGGCGGCCGGCGCTGTCGCCGCTCGGGTTGGTGAACACCGACCCTGCGTTGGGGCCGCCGGGCTGGTTGGCCCGGCGCCACGCCACGACCTCGGCCACCGCCGCGGTCGCCGCCTCGGGGTCGCCCTCGGCGAGGGCCAGGTCGGCGTGGACGACGACCTGGTGGGGCAGGATCGACGAGCGCCGGTAACCGAGGTCGAGGGAGGCGGCGGACACCCATCCATCCTCCCCGCTGCGGAGGTCGACCACGCGGACCCCACGCAGGCTGGCGGCGAGGTCGGAGCCGTGCC
>JALYWQ010000346.1 GCA_030852625.1 Actinomycetota bacterium | reverse complement strand
ATCGGCCCATGCTGGCAGGCGGTCAGCGTTGGGGCGACGCGGTGTCGCGCTCCTCCATGGCGATGGCGCAGACGATGGCGGTGAAGGCCACGGCGACGGCGGCGACCGGCAACGCCCAGCTGCCCAGCAGCGAGGTGCTGGCCACACCCAGGAAGGCGAGCGCCGAGAGGAACGACGAAGCGGCGAGGGTCATCGGGCTACCTCCGTGATCATCAGGACGGGTTCGGGCACCGAGGCACCACCACACGGGCTCGGGATCGTGGTCGTCGACGCGGTCGTGGCGGCCCGGACCTCCACCACCGAATCGTCGTCGCCGAACGCGTTGGGCAGGTAGGCGTCGGCCGACCAGTCGTTCTCCCACCGCTCGCCGTCGAGCAGGTAGCGGAAGCGGTAGCGGCGACCGGCCTCGAGGGGGACGCGGGCCACGAAGCAGTCGCCCTCCACGTGCATCGGGGTGGCGGTGTGCGACCAGTCGTTGAACTCCCCGACGACCGTCACCCGCGCCGCCCCCACGGTGACCGGGAGGCGGAAGTCGGTCAGCACCCAGCGGTCGGGACCGCGGTCAGCCGGCGGTTCCAGCTCCGGCACCGGGCGCAGCCGGGCCAGCAGCTGGTCGACCGTCAGCTCGGCGGGTGCGATCTCGGCCGGCTCGACCTCCAGCTCCAACTCGGGTTGGAGGTCCGGCTCGAGCTCCAGCAGGAGGGCGTGGTGGCGCTCCTCGGCCGCCACCAGGTGCGGCAGGGCGCCCACGGAGGCGACGAGCACACCGAAGGCGAGCACCCAACCGTCGGCGAGCGGGCTGAGCCCGAGCACGGCCAGCCCGCCGCCGACCACGAAGCAGAGGCGGCTGAACCGGGCGAGCTCGGGCGGACGGGGGATCACGCCGGGGTCATTGCCCGTCCGGCCCGATCGTCAACCCCCCAGGAGGGGCGCCTTGCAACCTGGGTTCAGCGCGCTTCCAACTGCACGAGCGGGATCTCCCGTCCGGCGGCGGCCGCGGTCCGCCGATAGTCGGTGAAGGGCGGGAAGAGCTGCACCGCCAAGGTCCACAGCCGCTCCCACTCCCCCGCATCGGTCACCACCGACGCCGTGAACGCCTCGCCGCCGAGCACCACGTCGGGGTTGGCGACCAGGTTGTGGAACCACGCCGGGTGGCTGGGCAAGCCCATGTGGGAGGCGACGATCGTCGGGCGGTCGCCGTCGTGGAAGTAGAGGACGGCGTGACGGCGGATGGCACCGGTGCGAGCCCCGCGCGTCTCGAGGAGCGCGCTGGGCAGGAGCAGGCCGACACCGAGGCGCCCGCGGGTCAGGCGCATCAGCCAGGGGTCGACCTTCCAGCCGATGTGCCGGGAGATCCAGTTCGCCATCGGCGTGTTCGTCAGCCGCACCCACGTCCGGTAGACGGCACCGCGGCGAGCCGTGGGATCGACGCGACGGAGCGCCATGCTCGTCAGAAGATCTTCGGGGCGAGGACGTCGGACCGGGCGTAGTGGCCGACGACGTCGAAGTAGCGCTTGCCGTGCAGCGTCTTCCGGAGGTCGAGCTCGGCCTGGATGGTGACCTCCTCGTCGTAGACGGGGCCGGCGATCACCTCGCCCGACGGGGCCACGATGCACACCCCGCCCCGGCCGAACACCGGCTCGTCGCCCAGGGCCAGCGGGAAGTCGGCCGGGAAGGCCGACGCCGGGATGTACTGCGGCACGCTCACCACGAAGGCGCCGGCCTCGATGGCGATGTGGCGCATCGACGCGATCCAGCCGTCGCTGTCGTCGGCCGTGGGCGCCAGCCAGATCTGGGGCCCGCCCTGGTACACCTCCCACCGGGCGAGGGGCATGCGGTTCTCCCAGCAGAGGAGCCCACCGACGCGCCCGACGCCGGGCAGCTCCGCCACGTCGAGGTCGTCCCCGGCACCCTGGCCGTGGAACACCCGCTCGTGCATCGTCGGCATGAGCTTGCGGTGCCGGAGCGCGACGCCCGTGGGTCCGACGACGAGCAGCGTGTTGTAGACGGTGCCGGGGCGTTCGTCCTCCCGTTCGTTCACGCCGATGGCCAGGTGCACGCCGAGGCGGGCGCAGGCCTGGGTCAGGCGCTCGACCTCCGGGCCCCGCACGTCGATGCTCGAGGCCCAGAAGCGCTCCCAGAGCTCGTCGCAGCCTTCGGTCCACGTGGCCGCCGCCGCGGCCCACGAGCCGCTGGCGTAGAGGGAGACGAAGCACTCCGGGAACACCACGAAGGTGGCCCCCTCGGCGACGGCCGCGTCGAGCAGGGCGATGGCCTTGTCGATGGTGGCCTCGGCGTCGAGGATCACCGGCGTGGCCTGCACCGCGGCGACGGTCACCCGCTCGAACGCCATGGCCGAAGGCTACGCGGAAAGCCGGGCCCCCGCCCTCGAAGATGTCGGTCCCGGGAACGGGAAGAGCCGGGACCGGCTGCTTCCAGCGGTTCCCGGCTCGTTGCCGTGGAGGTGATGGGACTCGAACCCACGGCCTCTTCGATGCGACCGAAGCGCTCTGTGTCTCAGCGTGAGCCGCTGACCTGGGACTTCGCGATCAGCGGAGGCCTTCAACGGCCGTGGCGTGCCACAAACGTGCCACTCCCGCCGGCAGCGCCTGCGTGTGCCACGGTTGATGCATGACGCAGAGGCGCTACGCGGATCGATTCGACCCCGCGACGTACGCCGGTGAGCAGCCAGTCCACCTGTGGCTCGTCGAGAGCACCGACACCGGCGACGCCTGGATCCCGGAGCCGCTGTGGCATCGGCTCCGCATGGTGGCAGCGGCGTACGACCTCCACCTGCTGCCAGTGCTGGACGGCTCGAGCGACCCGGTGTTCCTGAACGCGACGCAGTGCGACGCACTGGTTGACGAGATCGACTTCGTGGCCGCGCTGGTCGACGACCCCCTTCTCATGGCTGAGCTCGCTGCAGTGCGACACCTCGTGACGAGCACCCAAGGTGCCTCCAAGAACGCAGTCGGGATCGAGTTTCCCTGAACCCGCTGGCCGTCAGAGGGCGGAGGTACCCTCGCGGTGATGGCTGACGATCGGATCTGGACGGCGGAGGAGCTTGAGCGGCTCTCGCCGGACGAGCGGGACCGGATCGTCAAGGAGGGCATCGTCACCGATCTGTCGCAGGTGCCCGCTGACTTCCTCGCCCGTGCTCGGGCCAAGGGTCGAGCGCTCCTCGAGGAGCG
>JALYWQ010000340.1 GCA_030852625.1 Actinomycetota bacterium | reverse complement strand
ACGTGAAGTCGGCGGCTTCGGGGCTCTCGGTGAGCGCGTTGCGGGCGTCGAGGAGGGCTCCGACGTTCACGCCGTTGTCGGCGGTGGACTCAGTGGTGGACATGGCGTCTCCTGGAAGATCGGGGGCGCTCGGACGATCCGAGGCGGGGGGCGCTCGTAAAGTAGACCGACTTGATCGGGAATTGCCAGGGTGCCACCCTGACCCGGTGGCCAGCAACGAGGGTTTCGGGTTCGACACGAGGGCGATCCATGCCGGCCAGCGGCCCGATCCGGAGACCGGCGCCCGGGCCATGCCGATCTACGCGTCGACGGCGTTCGTGTTCGAGGACGTGCAGCAGGCCGCCGACCTCTTCTCGCTGCAGTCGTTCGGCAACATCTACAGCCGGCTCTCCAACCCCACCAATGCGGCGTTCGAGGAGCGGATCGCGTCGCTCGAAGGCGGCCTGGGGGCCCTGGCCACCGCGTCGGGCATCTCGGCCCAGCTGATCGCGCTCCTCTCGCTGGCCCAGCACGGCGATCACATCGTGTCGTCGAACGCCCTCTACGGCGGCAGCTTCACGCAGTTCGGGGTGACGATGGCTCGGCTCGGGATCGAGGTCACCTTCGTCGACTTCGCCGATCCGACCGCAGTGGCAGCGGCCATCCGTCCCACCACCAAGGCCCTCTACGCCGAGACCGTCGGCAACCCGAGCTGCACGATCCTCGACATCGAGCTGTTCTCGCAGCTGGCCCATGCCCACGACATCCCACTCGTCGTGGACAACACCTTCGCCACGCCCTACCTCTGCCGGCCCCTCGAGTGGGGGGCCGACATCGTCACCCACTCGGCCACGAAGTTCATCGGCGGACACGGCACGGTGCTCGCGGGCGTGGTGGTGGAGTCGGGCCGCTTCCCGTGGGACAACGGGCGGTTCCCGTTGCTCACGGATCCGTCGCCGGCGTACCACGACCTCACGTTCTGGGAGAACTTCCGGGAGTACGCCTTCTTGATGCGGGCCCGGGTCGAGGTGATGCGCGACGTGGGGGCCAGCCTCTCGCCGTTCCACTCCTTCCTCCTGCTCATGGGCCTCGAGACCCTGTCGCTCCGCATGCAGCGCCACGTGGAGAACGCCGCCGCGGTGGCCCGGTTCCTCCAGGACCACCCCGCGGTGGCGTGGGTGCGCTACCCGATCTTCGCCGACAACCCCTGGACGCCACTGGCGCAGAAGTACCTGCCCGAGGGTCCGGGTGCGGTGTTCACGTTCGGGCTGAAGGGCGGCTACGACGCGGGCGTCCGGTTGATCAATGGGGTCGAGCTGATCTCGCACGTGGCCAACGTGGGTGACGCGAAGACGCTCATGATCCACCCCGCCTCGACCACCCACCAGCAGCTCCCGCCCGCCGACCGGGCCGCGTCGGGCGCGGCCGACGACGTCATCCGGATCTCGGTGGGGATCGAGACGATCGACGACATCCTGGCCGACCTGGACCAGGCGCTGGGAGGCCCCGCATGACCACCACCTCCGTGCCCGACGCGTCGGCCGGCGAGCGGTTGCGCATCCTCACGACCGCCCGGTCGGCGGCGCTCGTCGGCGTGTCGGCCGACCCCATCAAGCCGTCGAACTTCGTGGCCGCCTACCTCGTGCGCACCTCGATGCAGGTCCACCTCGTGAACCCCGCCTACGACGAGGTCCTCGGTCGGAAGGCCTACGACTCGCTGGCCGACCTGCCCGAGGTGCCCGACATCGTGACGATCTTCCGCAGACCCGAGGCCATCCCGGCCGTGGTCGACGAGGCCATCGAGGTCGGCGCCAAGGTGGTGTGGATGCAGCTCGGCCTGCGTCACGAGGAGGCGGCCCGGAAGGCGGCTGACGCCGGTCTCCTCGTGGTGCAGGACCGCTGCCTGAAGATCGAGCACGCGCGGTTCTCGGGGCGCCTCAACCTGGCCGGGTTCGACACCGGCCTCATCAGCTCGAAGCGCCACCGCCCCCTCTGATCTCGGCGAGGGCCAGCGCCTCGGCTTGCTCGTTGCGGGTGATGGCGAAGATGGCGCCGAACAGCACGCCGAAGCCTGGTCCCACCCACACGGCGGCGAAGGTGGCGATGCCGAGCGCGTTCACCGAGCTCAACCCACCGGCGAGGGCGACCACCGATGCTGCGGTCGCCATGAACACGAAGCCCACGACGGCCCCGCGAAGCGCGCTCCGGCCCACGCCGGGCCCGAGGGTCATGTCCGCGCTCACGAGACGCTCGCCCGCTTGCGCTGCCGCGCGACGACTTCGCGCTTGGCCTTCTTGGCTCGACGCTTCTCGAGCACCGTCTTGCCGGTCTGCTGGTTCTGCTTGGCCTTGGCCACGTTGATCTCCTCCTGTGGGTGCGCGCGCTCACGCAGCAGCGCACCTCCTCGAATCGGACGCTGGGGTCAGATCGAGGTCGGGGGAGCACCCACGAGCAGCGCCCACCAGCAGGCGGGGCGCAGCACGGCCGGCACGGCGGCACTGTTCCACTGACCACCGGATCGGCGTTCAGTGGCAGCGCAGCGGTGCGTCAGCCGGAAGGTGTCCACGGCCTGACCATAGCCAGGAACCCAGGAACGGCAACCTCGCGCGCCGGCACGCGCGCGTGGAGGTGGCGTTCCGGGTTGCCAGGGCTATGGTCCGAGCATGGACGCCATGCACGCTCTCGGTTGCCGGGGACTCGTGATCCCCGCCGTCGAGCGTCCCGCGTGCTGGCGCCGGCTGCTCCTCGGCGCTCCGCCGCGCTCCTGACCTGACGTCTGCAGCGGTCGGAGCACGCACTCCTGCGTGTCGCCGCTTCCTCTAGTCCGGCGCCTCATCGCGCCGGTCCTCGCATTCCCCGGTCGAAGCGTCTGGAGCAACCATGTCTGTCCTCGCGAGCGATCTCGCCGCGCCGCGCACCGCGTCCATCGACGATGCGTTGGTCACCCATCCGGCTGCGCCCATCGTCGACGCCGCGCCGGGCACGCCGACCGTCACCGTCGTGATCGCCACCCAACCCGGCCCCCACCTGCGGCCGTACGATCGCCGGCGCCTGACCCATCGGATCCGAGCGGCCGATCGCCGGCTGCGCACCACTACCACCCCCGCCATCCGACGCCAGCTCCGAGGTCGCCTGGCCCACCTCGCCGCTGTGGCCGCACGGCTGCCGGTCGGCGGCGGCCTGGCCCTCGTCGCATCCACAGACGACGCCGCGCTGGTGCACGTACGCCATCCGGTTCGGCCCCGGATCCTCATCGGCGGGCCACCGAGCCGACTCGACATCGCTGAGGCCGCTGCCGTACCCGAACGGCTCGCCATCCTCACGCTCACCCTCGACCGTGCCCGGCTGATCGTGGTCGACCGGGGGGTCCTTCGTGACGTGATCGACGACGGGCTCCCCGTGGCCCGACGGAGCCCCACCGACATCGATGGGCTCCTTCCCGACTACCTCGAGCAGATCGCCACCGCAATCAGCCGTGCCCTCCCGCAGCAGACGCCGCTCGTGGTCGCCGGCGACGAACGACTCGCCGCCGCCTTCGCCGACCGAGCGCCTGACAGCCCGGTGGTCGCCGTCCTCGTTGGCGACCACCGGGTCACGTCGCCCCTCGTCCTCCTGGGCCTGGCCCGGCGCCAGCTCCACCGGTCGCTGACCGGGCCGCAGCGTCGGGCGCTCGCCGAGGTGGCGGTGGCGCTGGCTGACGGCCGGCTCACCGTCGGGCTCGACGGGGTGCGTCGAGGGGTGACCCGAGCCCGGCGGCCGCTCCTGGTGCTGGAGCGAGGCATGCGCGCCCAGGATCCGGGCACCGTCGGCGCCGCCGTAGCCGAGGTGAAGGAACGTGGAGGATGGGTGGTGGTCGTCCCTGCGGGCCGGCTGCTCGAGTACGGCCACATCGTCCTCGTACACGACGCCACCGACATCGCCGTCGGCTGAGCCCGGAACGCGGATCGACGAGCGCTCCATCGGGTATCGGAACGGCGTGCCTCGCTCGATCTGGACCGGCTCCATCAGCTTCGGACTCGTCACCCTGCCCGTGAAGGCCTACACCGCCGTGCGGGACCACGACGTCCACTTCCACCAGCTCGATCGGAAGTCAGGGGCTCGCATCCGCAACCGGAAGGTGTCGGAGAAGACCGGCCGGGAGGTGGAGCAGGACGACATCGACCTGGGCTACGAGATCCGCAAGGGCCGCTACGTGAAGTTCACGCCGGACGAGCTCGACGACCTCCGCCCCGAGTCGTCCCGCATCGTCGAGATCACCGACTTCGTGGCCCTCGAGGACGTCGACCCGATCTACTACGACCGCACCTACTGGCTCGGGCCGAGCAACGATGAGGCCAAGAAGGCCTACGGCCTCCTCCTCGCCGCGATGGAGGAGCGGCAGCGGGTGGCCATCGGCACGGTGGTGATGCGGAACAAGCAGCACCTCGCCGCGATCCGGCCGCTCGACGGTGCGCTGGCCATGTCGACGATGCGCTTCGAGGACGAGGTGGTCGGGCGATCGGAGATCGACGGCGTTCCCAACCGGCGGACGAAGCCGGCGCCGAAGGAGCTGGCCCTGGCCACGCAGATCATCGACGCCCTCGCGGCCGACTGGAGGCCGGGGCAGTACCGGGACACCTACACCGACGAGCTCAAGGAGCGGATCCTCGCCAAGGACCGGGGCGACGAGGTGGTGGAGGAAGACGAGGTCGAGTCGGAGAAGAGCGCCGACGTCGTCGACCTCATGGCGGCGCTCGAGCGCAGCGTCAAGGAGGCCAAGAGCGGCCGCCGGCGCTCGGCGCCGAAGGCCAAGTCGTCCTCGGCCCGGAAGCCGGCGAAGAAGGCTACGAAGAAGAGCGGCTCCAGCTCCTCGAAGCGGAAGTCCGCCTGAGCCGCTGACTCCCTAGACGTCGCGCTCGTCGGCGTCGTCCCGCTCGAACTGGTGGACGAGGAAGAGCGTGCCGCCGAGCATCGAGCCGAACCCCAGGCCGCCCCAGAAGGCGGCCACGCCGCCGACGCCGAGGGCCACGCCGGCGCCCCGGCCGGCCAGGAGCAGGCCGCCACCCACGAGCGCCAGCGCCAGCACCATCCCGATGGCGGAGCCGACGGCCACCGCTCGGAGGATGCCGGGCAGCTCGCCAGCGCTCGATGGGGGCCGGTCGGACGGAAGCGGAGCGGTGATCGTCATATCTACTGATTACTAGAAATAATCGGACGAGGCCACCCGTCATCTCTCTAGTCGGAACTAGAACAACTCGGTACGCTCAGCGAGTGGCCAACCCGACCGTGAGCCTGCAGGAGGAAGCCCGGGCGCTCGGCGACCCCACCCGTCACGCCATCTTCCGGTACATCGCCGGCGCGCCGGGTCCGGTCGACATCGCCGAGCTCACCGATCTCCTGCGGCTCAACCACAACGCCATCCGCCAGCACCTGGCCAAGCTGGTCGCCGCCGGTCTGATCATCGACGGCACCGCCCCCCGCACCGGCCGGGGTCGGCCCAAGCTGGTCTACGAGGTGGCCCCCGGCGTCGAGAGCAGGTGGGGAGTCACGGGGCCCTACGAGCGGTTGGCCGCCCTGCTCACCGAGGTCATCCGCTCCGGCCGCACACCGGTGGAGGTGGGCCGGGAGGCCGGCGCCGCCATGCGGGCCGCGCTCAGCCCGTCGCACGACGGCGTGGAGGGTGTCGCCGTCACGATGGCCAAGCAGGGCTTCGCTCCGGTGGTCCGCCGGCGCGGCACCCGGGCCAAGGTCGTCCTCGAGACGTGCCCCTTCGCGAGCACCGTGCTGGTCGACCGCGAAACGGTGTGCCAGCTCCACCTCGGCCTCGCCGAGGGTCTGGTGACCGGCACCGATGCGATCGTGGACGAGCTGGTCGCGAAGGACCCCCGCCGGGCCGGGTGCGCCATCGTGATGCACACCGAGCCGCCCAGCGGGAGCCCCGCCGAACGCGACTAGCCGGCCGGCTTGTCGCTCTGTCGTCGGGCGACGGCCAGACGAGCCGCGACGTCGGTCCAGTTGACGACGTTCCAGATGGCCGCGAAGAAGTCGGTCTTCCGGTTCTCGTACTGCAGGTAGAAGGCGTGCTCCCAGGCGTCGATGGCGAGGAGCGGCACCGTGCCCTGACCGTGGTTGCCCTGGTGGTCGTGGACCTGTTGCACCACGAGCCGGCCGGCCACCGGTTCCCAGGATGCGAGCGCCCACCCGGAGCCCTGGATCGTGCTGGCG
>JALYWQ010000303.1 GCA_030852625.1 Actinomycetota bacterium | reverse complement strand
GTGGCTGCGCTGCCCGTCGTGCGGGACGCCTACCTCGGAACCGGTCATGGCTGACGGCGCCGCCCTCCTCGAGATCGCCGGCCTCCGGGTCGGCTACGGCGACGACGGCGACGTGCTCCACGGCGTCGACCTCGCGCTGCACCACGCCGACCGGGGTCGCCTGCTGGCGCTCCTCGGCCCGAACGGCGCCGGCAAGTCCACGCTGCTGCGCACGGTCGCGGGCTTCCTCCGCCCTCGTGCCGGGACCGTCCGCCTCGAAGGGCTCCCGATCGACGGCCACGACCCGTCGACCATCGCTCGCTGCGGCGTCTACCTGGTGCCCGAGCGTCGGGCCGTGTTCCCCAACCTGTCGGTAGCTGACAACCTGCGCCTGGCCACCGCGGCACCGGAACGGCGCTGGCACGACGACCTGCAGGCCGCCCTCGAGCTGTTCCCCCGCCTCGTGGAGCGCCGCTCGCAGCTGGCCGGCACGATGTCGGGCGGCGAGCAGCAGATGCTGGCCCTGGCCAGGGCCTTCGCCGCCCGCCCCCGCCTGCTCCTCCTCGACGAGCCGTCGCTCGGCCTCGCCCCCAAGGTCGTCGACGAGGTGTTCCGGGTCATCGACCGCTTCCTCGCCGAGGGCATCGCCGTGGTCCTCGTCGAGCAGTACGTCGAACGGGCCCTCCAGGTCGCCGACGACGTCGTCGTCCTCCGCCACGGCACCGTCGACTGGTCCGGCCCCGCGGAGGAAGCCAACGTCGAACAACTAGCCGAGCGCTACCTAGCCTGACCCCGCCCCATTCCCGCCACTACGCGCTGTCCTCGTCCTACCGGCCATCGCCATCCGGGGATCCACGCGTCGCGCTGGTCAGGGAAGGGCAAGGGCGCGAAGGACAGGGGCGGCGGGGTGCCCCGGGGTCGTCGTAGGCGGCGGTGTCATCGGCGGCCGAGCGAGTGGCGACGTCATCTGCAAGAGGTTGGGGGCACCAGTAGCCCGATTCGGGCGCCTCATGCCCCGAACCTGTCCGGCCAGCGCTCCGCACGGGAGGTTGGGGGCACCAGTAGCCCGAATTGGGCTACTCCTGCCCTCAACCTCGCAGACCCGACTTGGCCGATCCGAGCGGCATACCTGCGAGGCGAACTCGACCTGTGCCCGAGAACAGCTCGCAGGTTCGCCGGGGGTGTGTCGGCGACGACGGACGTCGCCGCTACGGACGACCCGAGCAGACGACCCCGCCGCCGCATCGTTGCCGCTCTTGGTCAGCGACGTACCGCTGTGGGCGCGAAGCGATGCGAACCAGGGGGTCGGGGTTGCCGGAAACCGCAACCGCGGCCCCCAGGTTGCAGGACCTTCGCCCGCCGCACTTCGGGCAGAACACGGCGGTTGGGGCGGAGGGGTCGTGCGGCCCATGGCGTGGGCGCTGGCGACCTGCCATCGTGCTGTCGTGACCTCGGTTCCCCTTCGCCGACGGAGCGGGACGGCGGCGCTGCTGGCCGCCGCGCTGCTCGCGTCGTCGCCGCACGCCGTTGCCCAAGACGATCGTCCTCGCGCTGTCGACGCCACCGTGGCCGGCATCGTCGTCGGCGCCGACGGACAACCCCTGGACAGCGTCCCGATCACGGTCACGGAGACCGATACCGGGATCGGCACGGGGCCGGTGATCGGCTTGTTCACCCTCGGGGTGGGCTGCCTGGCCGGGCTCTGCAGCGACGACACCCGAGGCACCGTCGACCGGACCACGACCGCAGCGGACGGGTCCTACAGGGCCACGCTGCCCGACGCCTACGTGGCCGGCACCGAGACCGACGCCGACTGGGTGGTGCGGGCCAGCCTGCCCGCCAGCGGCAACCAGCGGTCGGGCCCGACGTCGGCCTTCGAGTTCGAGACCAACATCCAGCTGCAGGCGGCGCCCCCGCTCCCGATCTGGAGCCGCGACCCGCAGGTGTCGGTGGACGGGTGGGGCGTGTCGATCGACGTCGGATCCACACCCCCTGGCCTCTCGGAACCCTCCGTGAACATGGAGACGCCTCGGCTGCGGTTGCGACAGACCGGCACCGCAGCCACCTTCGATGCCCGACTGCTCGAGTTCGACGCCATCGGCGAGAAGGGACTCGCGGTGAACGGCACGGCCTCGGCCGACGTCCGCGTGTCCCACGCCAACGGCCGCACGATCTACCACCAGCGCACGACCACGGCGATCGTCCCGGTCGACCTCTCGCTCATACCGGCGTCGCGTGGAGCGCCGTGCACGGCCCGGTCCGCCGCCGGCGCCGACTTGCTCCCGGCCGCCCCGGAAGCCGGGTGCCCGCTCACCGACGGCAACATGCTCTCCAACGTGTCAGGAGCCATCACGCCGACCGCCCCCGCGCAGGGCGACGTCACCACGACCACGGCTCGGCCGGTCATCGCGGAGGCCACCATCGACCTGCTCGGTCCGGTGGAGGCATCGCTCGTGGTGCTGCGGGGCGTGGATCCCGGACCGGTGGTCGACTTGTCGCTCGACGGTGCAGCGTGGACCACGGTGCGAACCGTCGCGGCACCCACGATCGCCGACGGGTCCCGCGTCAGCGTGGCTGCGCCACCCGCAGGGACCTCGGCCCGCTATGTGCGCGTGCGGCATCCGGCGGGCGTCGACCCCGGCGAGGTGTCGGTGTGGACGCCGCGCCCGCTCGCCTCACCCGCGCCGGCCGCCGGCGGTGATCTGGAGCCCGTCGCTCCCGGCGAGGTCACCACGCCTCCCGTGGATGCGGTCGCCGACGACGGTGCCGCCGACGACGGTGACGACGGCGACAACGACAGCGGCAACGGCTCGAAGGCCCTCGCCGTCCTCCTGGTCATCGGTGTGTGGGTGGCCCTCAGCCGGCGACGGCGGCCAGCCGGCAACTCCCGGCTCGACCCGCCCAGCACCACCGCACCACCGCACCGCACGGCTCCGCTCCGGGCCCGGCCGAAGTAGACAGGGGCCGGCGGGCAGGATCGGTGACAGGAGGGGCACGGTGCGGTTGGCGCGTTCGATGCTCGCCATGGCGATGGTGGCCGTCCTCGCCGGAACGGTCCCGGCGCAGGCC
>JALYWQ010000279.1 GCA_030852625.1 Actinomycetota bacterium | reverse complement strand
CCGACGCCGCCACCCGCAAGTAGCCGCGCCCCACGGGCAGCGACTGATGGCGACCCGGGTACAGCTAAGCAGTCGTGCCGTGGCGGCCGGCGCCGCCGGCGAAGCGCTCGGCACCGGCGCGGGTCTCGCCGGCTCGCACGGGCACCATGCCGTGGCGGACCTCGTTGGCCAGCGCGTCGGGGAGCGACATGCCCCACTGCTCGTAGCTCGACAGCCGATCGGCGCGGAGGCACAGCTGCGGGAAGCTCGACAGGGTGGCGGCCAGCTCGATGGCGTCGTCGAGTGCAGCACCGGTCTCCGACAGGCGGTTGGCCAGGCCGAAGGCCAGTGCCTCGTTGCCGCTCACGCCGCGGCCGGTGAGGATCATGTCGAGGGCCCGGCTCTGCCCGATCAGCCGAGGCAGGCGGATGGTGCCGCCGTCGACGAGGGGCACGCCCCACCGTCGGCAGTACACGCCGAACACCGCGTCGCGCGCGGCCACCCGGAGGTCGCACCAGAGGGCCAGCTCGAGCCCGCCGGCGACGGCGTGGCCCTCCACCGCCGCGATCACCGGCTTGCCGAGCAGGAGGCGGGTGCAGCCGAGGGGACCGGGCTTGGTCATGTCCTCCTCGATGCGGTTGCCGTTGCCGCTGCCGATGGCCTTGAGGTCGGCGCCGGAGCAGAAGGCGCCGTCGGCGCCGGTGAGCACGGCCACGTCGTAAGCATCGTCCGCGTCGAACGCCGTGAACACGTCGAACAGCGCGGTGGCGGTGGGGCCATCGATGGCGTTGCGGGCCGCGGGACGGTCGATGGTGACGACGAGCGTGCGGTCGCGAGCTTCGGTGCGGACGGGATCGGCCACCGTCACTCCACCTCCGCCGCGGCGCCGGCGAACTGCGAGTTGTAGAGCCGGAAGTATGGCCCGTCCCGGCTCAGCAGCTCCTGGTGCGAACCCTGCTCGACGATGCTCCCGTTCTCCATGACGAGGATCGTGTCAGCCCCTCGGATGGTGGACAACCGGTGGGCGATCACGAAGCTCGTGCGGTTCTCCCGCAGCCGGTTCATGGCGACCTGCACGAGCACCTCCGTGCGGGTGTCGACCGAGCTGGTGGCCTCGTCGAGGATGAGGATGGCGGGGTCGGCGAGGAAGGCCCGGGCGATGGTGATCAGCTGCTTCTGGCCAGCGCTGATGTTGTCGCCCTCCTCGTTGATCACCGAGTCGTAGCCGTCGGGGAGGTGGGCCACGAACCGATCCACGTAGGTGGCCTTGGCGGCCTCCAGGATCTGCTCCTCGGTGGCCTCGTGGTTGCCGTAGGCGATGTTCTCCCGGATCGTCCCGCCGAACAGCCAGGTGTCCTGCAGCACCATCCCGATCGACGAGCGCAGCTCGGCTCGCGAGATGGAGGCGGTGTCGGTGCCATCGAGCGTGATGCGTCCGCCGTCGAGCTCGTAGAACCGCATGATGAGGTTGACGAGCGTGGTCTTGCCGGCACCCGTGGGGCCCACGATGGCGATGGTCTGACCCGGCTCGGCCACGAGCGACAGGTCCCGGATCAGAGGTCGCTCGGGGTCGTAGGCGAAGTCGACGTGCTCGAACTCCACCCGTCCCCGAACCGGCCCGGCGGCGGCGCGCACCTCGGGGTCGGGGGTCTGCTCCTCGGCGTCGAGGAACTCGAGCACCCGCTCGAGCGAGGCGATCCCGCTCTGGAAGACGTTCATCATCGTGGCCAGCTGCGTGAGCGGCATCGAGAACTGGCGGGAGTACTGGATGAACGCCTGCACCCCGCCGACGGTGATGGCCCCGGTCGTCACCATCCAACCGCCGACCACGGCCACGATCACGTACTGCACGTTCCCGAGGAACATCGTGGTGGGCTGCATGAGGCTCGACATGAACTGGGCGCCGAACGACGCGTCGAACAGGGCCACGTTGGTGGTGCGGAACCGCTCCTCCACCTCGTGCTGTCGCCCGAAGGCCTTCACCACCGCGTGGCCGGTGAAGGTCTCCTCGATCTGCGAGTTGAGCTCGCCGGTGTTCATCCACTGGGCGATGTAGCGGGGCCGGGCCTTGCCGCCGATGTAGCGCATCGACCACACCGACAGGGGCACCGTCACCAGGGCCACGAGGGCCAGCCGGGGCGAGATCGTGAACATCATGATCGCCACGCCGATCAACATCAGCACCGACGTGAGCATCTGGTTCATCGTCTGCTGGAGGCTCTGGGCGACGTTGTCGAGGTCGTTGGTGACGCGGCTGAGGAGATCGCCTCGCTGCTCCTTGTCGATGTAGCTGAGCGGGAGGGCGTGGATCTTGTCCTCCGACATCGAGCGCAGGCGGAACATGAGACGCTGCACCACGCCGGCGATCAGGTAGCCGGTGCTGATGCCGAGCACCCCGGCCAGGCCGTAGACCCAGAGGGCCTGGTAGAGCCGGTGGTGGAGCTCGGGCATGTCCATGGCCCCGCTCTGGATGCCGTCGATGATGACGTCGGTGCCGCGCCCGAGCACGCGAGGCCCGTAGGCGTTCAACGAGGTGGCGACGAGGGCCAGCAGCAGGATCGCCAGCAGGACCATCCGCTCCGGTCGGAGCAGGGCCCAGAGGCGGCGGACCGAGTTGCCGAAGTCCTTCGACTTCTCCTGCGGCACACCCATCGCCGGGAACCGAGCCACCGGCCGCCGGCTCTCGAGCGGGACGGCGGCGACGTCGTCGGGCTCCTCGCTCTCGTCGGAGGGTGACTGGCCGGGCTTGCCGTCGACCACGCTCATGCCGCGTCCTCCGCGCCGATCTGGGATTGGACGATCTCGGCGTACGTGGGGCACGTCTCGAGGAGCTCGTCGTGGGTGCCGATGCCGACCATGTGCCCGTCCTCGAGCACCACGATCTCGTCGGCGGTGGCGATGGTGGACACCCGCTGGGCCACGATCAGGACGGCGGCGTCACGGGTGTAGGGGACGAGCGCGGCCCGCAGCCGGGCATCGGTGGCCAGGTCAAGGGCCGAGAAGGAGTCGTCGAACAGGTAGATGTCGGGCTTGCGCACGAGGGCTCGGGCGATCGACAGCCGCTGGCGCTGCCCGCCCGACACGTTGGTGCCGCCCTGTTCGATGCGAGCCTCGAGCTGACCCGGCATGGCCCGCACGAAGTCGGCCGCTTGGGCCACCTCGAGGGCCTCCCACATCTCCTCCTCGGTGGCGTCGGGTTTGCCGTAACGGAGGTTGCTGGCGACGGTCCCGGAGAAGAGGTACGGCCGCTGGGGCACCAGGCCCATCGAGCTCCACAGGATCTGGGGGTCGAGCTCCCGGACGTCGACGCCGCCGACGAGCACCGACCCGGAGGTGGCGTCGAACAGCCGCGGGATGAGCCCGACGAGCGTGGTCTTCCCGGCGCCGGTGCTGCCCACCACCGCGGTGATGCGACCCGGGCGGGTGGTGAACGAGATGTGGTCGAGCACCGGCTGCTCGGCGCCCGGGTAGCAGAAGCTCACGTCGACCAGCTCGAGCTCACCGCGAGCCCGGAGCTCGCGCACCGGGTCGGCAGGCGGCACCACCGAGCTCGGCGTGTCGAGCACCTCCTGGATGCGCTCGGACGACACCGACGCCCGCGGGATCATCGACACCATGAACGTGGCCATCATCACCGAGAACAGGACCTGCACGAGGTAGCTGAGGTAGGCCACGAGCGAGCCGACCTGGAGGTCGCCCGTGGCCACCCGATCGGCGCCGATCCACAGCACCGCCACGCTGGCCACGTTGATGAGGAGGTTCACGAGCGGGAACATCGCCGACATGAGCCGACCGGCCTGCAACGACACCGTGGTGAGGCCGGTGTTGGCCTGCTCGAAGCGCTGCTTCTCGAGGGGCTCCCGCACGAAGGCCCGCACCACCCGGAGGCCGGTGATCTGCTCACGCAGCACGCGGTTGATCTGGTCGATCCGCTCCTGCATGGCCTGGAAGGCGGGGATCATCCGGTAGACGACCGAGCCGAGCACCACACCGGCGGTGGGGATCGCTACGAGGAGGATCATCGACAGGCCGACGTCCTGCCGCACCGCCATGATGATGCCGACCACCATCGTGATCGGGGCGCCGATGGCGAAGGTGGCCGTCATGACGACGAGCAGCTGCACCTGCTGCACGTCGTTGGTGATGCGGGTGATGAGCGAGGGCGCCCCGAAGGTGCCCACCTCACGGGCCGAGAAGTCCGTGACCTGGTGGAACAGGGCTTCGCGCACATCGCGACCGAAGCTCATCGCCACCCGGCCCCCGACGAAGACCGCGGCCACGGCGAAGGCTCCTTGCACGAGGGTGACCAACAGCATCAACAGGCCTTCGGACCGGATGAAGTCGAGGTCGCCGGGCAGGACACCACGGTCGATGATCCGGGCGTTGAGGGTCGGCAGGATGAGCACCGCCGTGGTCTGCACCGCCTGCAGCGCGATGCACAACCAGATCTGGGACTTGTAGGGGCGGAGCTTGGTCCGCAGCAGCTTCAGCAGCATCAGGAGGAGGCGCCGACGCCGTGCAGGAAGAGCTGCACGATCTGGCGGGGGGTCATGGGCTCGGCGGCCAGGAGCGGGTGGGTGATGGCGAGGGTGAGGGAGTGCAGGACGCGGGCCGCCTCGGCGGGCTTCACGGTGAGCGCCTTGCGATGGGCCGTGAGCACGTCGACCAACCACGGGCTGACGACGAGTCCCCGGCGGGTCGTGTCGGCGAAGCGAGGACCGACGGCGGCCGCCACCCGGAAGGTGGACACCACCCGTTCCTGCAGCATGGCCACGCCGTCCTCGAGGACCTGCTCCAGCGGCCGGTCGACGTCGATCGAGGACAGCGCCTCCTCGAGGGGGTTCCGGTCGTAGACGGCGTCGATGACGGCCCGGATCACGGAGTCCTTGTCGGGGAAGACCCGGAAGATCGTGCCCTCGGCGATGCCGGCGGCGTCGGCGATCTGCCGGGTCGTGACCGCCTCGCCGTGTTCGAGCAGCAGCGGGAGGGTGGCGGCCACGATGGTCGACCGGCGCTCCTCAGGCGGGAGCGCGGCCGCCCGTCCGGGCGAGAGGAGCGGTCGATCGGTAGCCGTCACGACCGGCGATCGTAGCCCTGAGTGAGCGCTCACTCATACGCCGCCAGGGGTGACGTGGGTCACACCGATGAGTTCAGCGGGCCCCCTCCGTCAACCGGGCATGGAGGTGCCGAACGCCATCGCCGTGCTCGTGCGGGACGACCGCCGTGTCGTGCTCGGGCCCGTCGACCGGGGCGAGCGGTGCGGGCTCGGCCTGATCGACGAGCTCCTCCGCCTCCAGCTGGGGCTGCAGCGCCTGGGTTGGTGCCTGCGCCTGGAGGCGGTGCACCCCGAGCTACGGGAGCTGTTCGAGCTGGTCGGGCTCACCGACCAGCTCGAACCGTCCTGATCTCGGCCGGTCAGTCCTCGAGGAAGGGCGGGAGGCCGAACTCGGCGAACAGCGCGGGGTAGAGGAAGTTGTGGTGGCCGGCGATGCGGCCGCCCTTCACCTCGATGAGCTGGAGGCTCCACGGCTCCCAGCGGCCCGGCCCGGCCGGGCGGTACTGGCCGAACGCCGCGGTTCCGTTGG
>JALYWQ010000247.1 GCA_030852625.1 Actinomycetota bacterium | reverse complement strand
GACGTGCGGGCCACGATCGTGACCGACGGCCCGGAGCGGGCCGCGCTCGAGGCGCAGGCCCGCGCCGCTGGCATTGAGCAGCGGGTGACCTTCCGCGGCCTGGTGCCCCGCGCTGAGCTCCTCGAGCTGCTGGCCGCCCACCACGTGGTGGCCGTGCCCAGCCGTCGGGAGGGCCTCGGCTTGTTGGCCCTCGAGGCGCTGGCCTGCGGGCGCCCCGTCGTGGCCAGCGACGTCGGTGGACTGGCCGGCATCGTGGGGGAGGGGGACGGCGCCCTCGTCCCGCCGGACGACCCCGCCGCCCTCGCGAAAGCGCTCGTGGCGGTTCCGCTGACGCCTCCGGTGGCCAGCGCCGTCGCCGCGGTCGGTCCTGATGACGTCACCGCCGCCCACGCTCGCCTCTACCGCGTCGCCGGCGGCGGTTCGTGAACCGATCGCCGTGGGTGAAGGTGGCCCAGACGGTCTTCGTGGTCGTCGTCGCCGTCTTCTTCGTGCGGGTGGCCTCGGACAACGTGTCGGACCTGCGCGAGGTGGACCTCCACCTCCGGCCGTGGCGGCTCCTGCTCGCGCTGCCGGTGGCGGTGGCGATCGCCCCGGTCCTGCCCCTGGCCTGGCGGCAACTGGTCACCGCCACCCGCCACGACATCGAGCCTCGCCGGGCCGTCGGGGTCTGGTACGTGGGCCAGACCGCCCGCTACCTGCCCACCGGGCTGGTGGCCTTCGCATCCCGGGCCCTGCTCGCGGCCCGCTTCGGCGTGCCCCAACCGGTCACGGTGGCGACGGTGGCCGTCGAGCTCGGGCTGATCATCACCACGGGCGGCGGGCTGGCGGCGGCGTGCCTGCCGTCCTCGGAGCTGGCCGGACCGCTGCGGGTGGTGATCGCGGCAGGGGCCGTGGCCGGACTGCTCGTCGGTCCCCACCTGATCCGGTGGGCCAGCGGGCGGATCAAGCAGCTCGATCCCCACGCCGCCGGCGGCTGGTCGACCATCCGGCTCTACGAGGCCGAGGGCCTGTTCCTGCTCAACCAGGTCGCCAAGAGCCTGGCCTTCGTGCTCTTCGTCAGCGCGCTTCAGCCGGTCCGGGGCGGCGACGTCTGGCTCCTCATCGGGGCCTTCAACGCCGCCAACACCCTCGGAACCGTGGGGATCACCCCGGCCGGCCTGGGGGTCCGGGAAGGGGTGATGGCCGCCATCCTCGCCGATCGCTACGGCTTGGGGGACGGAGCGGCCATCGCGGTGGCGGCCCGGGTCTGGGACACCGCCATCGAGCTGATCTGGCTCGCCATCGTCCAGATCTCGGGGTTCAGAGCCGCTCCGAAGGGGCAGGAACCCCACTAGGTGGGGGCCGTCCCAGGCCGCTTTTCTGGGGAATGTGTGTTCGTCGGGAACCCCAAGGTTCCCAGCATCGTCTAGATACCAGGGCTAGGGTGGCTCTCCGCTTGCGCGGGAAGGTCCCCAGCTCGTCAGGGGTGGGCGGTCCCCCCCAACCTTGAACCGACGTCAGAGGAGATGTCCCGAATGCACCGAACGTCCTTGAAGCGAGCAGCCGCCGGGCTGACCGCACTCGCCATCTCCGGAGCCTCGCTCCTGGTAATGGCCACCCCGGCATCGGCTGATCCGGTCACGCCCGTGGTGACTGCGAAGTCGAAGCCCACGATCCTGACCAACGATGCGAACGAGGTCGCCGGCAACTGGGAGATCAGCCTTCCCGAGGGCGCCGACACGATCGAAGACACCGATGCCATCAAGATCGAGGTCGGCACGGGTGATGGCTACTGCGCCACCACGGACACGGGCATCGGCTTCGCGGCCCTCCCGACCATCCCCGCCACCTTCGGCGTGGGTGCGCTGAGCGGCACCTGCAACGAGATCCTGACGATCAACCTCGCCAACGACTTCGAGGCCGGCGACGAAGCTCTCATCGAGAACGTGCGGTACAAGGTGGCCGTGAAGGCCAAGCCCGGCGCTGTCGTGGTGTCGGTCGACGATGAGGCCGCTGTCGGTGCAGCGTCGAACGCGATCCTCGCTCGGGTCGACCAGCCCTACGCGGGCAGTGTCCGGTTCGACACCGCAGCCAAGATCGCCCTCGACGCCTACGGCAAGGACACCGTCGACACCTGTGTCGCAGCTCGTCGCGTGATCGTTGCCAGTGGCGCCGACGCCAACTTCCCCGATGCGCTCGCCGCCTCGGCGCTCGCCGGCAAGCGCAACGTCCCCATCCTGCTCGTCAACCCGACGTTGCCGATCCCGACCCAGACCCTGGACGCCATCGACAAGCTCGGTGTGCAGAACATCACGGTCGTCGGTGGCAGCGCAGCCGTGACCTCGGAGGTGTTCAACGCCCTCGACGGTCGGGAGATCCGTGCCTGTGGTGGCGGCGACCTCGATGGCAGCGCCACGATCCACGTCGAGCGCATGGGTGGTGCCGTTCGCTACGACACCTCTCGCCTCATCGCCGACGCTGTTGGCGCCGGGAACTTCGACAACTTCGTGGCCGGCGAGTGCGACCCGGTGAAGACCGTGCTGATGGTGTCGGGCGTGAACTACCCGGACGCCCTGGCCATCGGTCCGCTCGCCGCCCGCGGCTCCTCGGGCTGTGGTGCGGACAGCGGCCAGCTGCCGATCCTGCTGACTGCTCCCGGCGAGCTCTCCGCCGCTACGCAGGAGGCGCTCACCGCACTCGCTCCCAAGCAGGTGATCATCATCGGTGGCACCGCGGCCGTCAGCCAGACCACGGAGAACGCCGTGCTCGCCCACGCTGCCGTCGAGAACGTCGAGCGCATCGCCGGTGACATCCGGGAGGAGACCGCGGCGGAGATCGCCAAGGTCCTCATCAATCCGAACCTCGGCGGCTTCTCGGCCACCCGGGCATTCGTGACCACCGGCCGGAACTTCCCCGATGCCCTTGCGATCGGTCCGATCGCCGGCGCCAATGAGGCTCCGATCGTGCTCACGACGAACTCGAGCACGCTGGGCGAGGACGGAACTGCGACCCTCAACGACAACCTCAGCATCCTGCACGCCAGCCTCGTCGGCGGCACCACGGTGCTGACCAACTCGGTGAGGAATGCTGTGGGCGTGGCCTTCACCAGCCGCCCCTCGACTCCGTGAGTCGGTAGAACAACTCGAGTAGTGCGAGGAGGGGCCTTCGGGCCCCTCCTTCGCGTCCCGGGCAAGCCCCTCCTTGGGATGGGGCGACGAAGGGCAAGGGCGCAACGATGCGGCGGCGGGGCACCCGGCCCAAGTCGGTGGCGGCGGTGTCATCGTCTGTGAGCGCAAGGCGGCCCTCCCGGTTCGTCACCGGGGCCTGGTTCGCAGG
>JALYWQ010000232.1 GCA_030852625.1 Actinomycetota bacterium | reverse complement strand
GCCGAAGCCGGCCGCGACACCCTCGTGGTGATCTTCCAGCGGGGCGCGTGCGACGGCCTCTCCCTCCTCGCGCCCTACGAGGACGCGAACTACCACAAGGCCCGCCCGACCATCGGGGTGAAGCCCGGCCAGGCCATCCCGGTCGAGGACGGCTGGGGCCTCCACCCCAACCTGGCGCCCCTCGCTCCGTTCTTCGCCGACGGGCTCGGTGCCGCCGTCGTCGGCGCCGGCATCGTCGACCTCCCCGTGCGCTCCCACTTCGAGGCCATGGACGAGATCGAGCGGGGCAACCGTGCCGTCGACAAGGTGACCGGCTGGCTCGGCCGCTACGTGATGACGACACCGGCGAACGGCGACGCCCCGTTCCGGGTGGTCGCCTCGTCGGGCAGCCCGACCAGCCTCCGCGGCGCGGAGCCGGTCACCAGCCTGGCCGGCGCCGCGCCGCTCAGCCTGCCGAACGCCGCCGTCACCCACCCGATCCTCGAGGCGCTCTACCGCCCGACGTCGGGAGGCCCAGCGGTCGGCACGGCCGGCGCGGCAGCCTTCGACCTCATCGACCTCACCCGGACGCTGTTCGCAGGGGCCTACACGCCGGATGCAGGCGCGGCCTACGGCACGAGCAGCTTCTCCCAGCTCCTTCGCGCCGCGGCACGGGTCATCAAGGCCGACCTGGGCACGGAGATCATCACCGTGGACGCCGGTGGCTGGGACACCCACTTCAACATGGGCGCCGTCGGGTCGGGTGGCGTGATGGACCAGCTGGCCAACGACTTCGGCTCGAGCCTCGGCGCCTTCCTCACCGACCTGGCCGACCACCTCGATCGGATCACCGTGCTCGTGGTGACGGAGTTCGGCCGCCAGGTCGCGCAGAACTCCACCGGCGGTCTCGACCACGGTGAGGGTTCGGTGATGTTCGCGTTCGGCGGCGGGGTCAACGGCGGGGTCCACGGGCTGGCGCCGGACCTGTCGCCCGGCGCGCTCGTCGACAACGCCTACCTCGCCACCACCGACTACCGCGACGTGTTCGCCGAGGCCCTCTCCCTGCGCATGGGCGCGTCGGCCCTCGACCGGATCCTGCCCGGCCACACCGCTGCACCCCTCGGACTGTTCCGGCGCTGACCGGGCTCCGGGTCAGTCGCCGCCGGCCATCACGATCATCTGGGCCCGGGCGATCGTGTGGCCGAAGAGGTTGAAGCCGAGCAGCGCCGGCATGGCGTCGGCCGGCACACCGAGATCGGCGGTGTCGAGGGCGTACACGTTGACGAAGTAGCGGTGGGCGGGGTGGTTTGGCGGCGGCGCGGCGCCGAGGAAGCGGGCGCTGCCGGCGTCGTTCTTGTACTGGATGGCCCCCGACGGCAAGCCGCTCCCCTCGTCGTCGCCCGCGCCCTCGGGCAGCTCGGTGACGTCGGCGGGCAGGGTGGCGACGGCCCAGTGCCAGAACCCGGACCCGGTCGGAGCGTCGGGGTCGTAGATCGTGACCGCGTAGCCCTGCGTCTCGGCCGGGGCACCCGACCAGCTCAGCTGCGGCGAGCGGTCCTTGCCGCCGGGGACGCCGAAGATCCCCGACATCTGGTCGAGCCCGAGGGTGTCGCCCTCGGCGAACGTGGTGCTGGTGACCGTGAAGCTCGGCACCGGCGGATGGGTTGCGAAGGGGTCGTTGCGTGCCATGCCCGCAGGCTCGCACGATCGTCGAGCGCTTGCCACGACCCGACGCGCTGGCTCGGAGGATTGGCAACGACCGTTTCCAGTTCGTAGGCTCACCGCATGCAGCTCCTCCCCCCGCCGGCCGCCGTGGTCGCCCGCACCCTCCCTGCGGGCCTGCCCGTCATCCGGGACGCCCTCGTGCAGCGCACCGGCTTCGGCCGCAGCGCCCTCGATCCCGACGGCACGCCCGGGGACCCCGGCCTCTTCGGTCCGGGCTCGGCAACGTGGGAGATCGTGGCCCACCCCTCCGCCGCCCTCGCCGGCCTCCGCGCCGCACTGCTCCAGGCCCTCTCGGCGCCCATCCCCACCGCCACCTTCACCACCGGCGCCTTCGAGCGGGACTTCATGGGGCGGGTGAGCCGCACGGGCGTGTTCGTGCAGAAGCAGAACCTCGGCTCGATGGACGAGGTGTACAAGTCGGCTCGTCGGGTCCGCGCCATGCACGGCACCGTGAAGGGCGTGTTCAAGGACGGGCTGGAGTACGACGCCGGCGACCCCCACCAGCAGGCCTGGGTGTCGATGACGCTCACCGACTCCTTCCTGGCCATCGCCGAGCGCTTCGGCCCCGGCGCACTGCGAGGCCGACGGGCCGACGAGTTCGTGCGGCAGCAATCCACCCACGGCGCCCTGCTCGATCCGCGCGTCGACCTCGACGACGTGTTCGGCGACCCGGCCAAGCGAGCCGCGCTGCAGGCCGGCACGCTGCCGCTCCCGCTCCTCGAGGAGGGCGAGCTGCCCGTCACCCGAGCCGAGCTCGACGAGAAGATGCGGGCGTGGGCCGACGAGCTGCTCATCACCGACTTCACGCGCACCCTGCTCGACGGCACCGTGCAGCTCAGGCAGCTGCCAGGCCCGCAGCGGACCGTCGTGCGGCTGTTCGTGCTCGCCGTGCTGTCCACGGTGCCCGACCACCTGCACGTGCTGCTCGCCCCCGGCGAACGCCGGATCGAGGAGTTCGTGGCCGCGCAGGCCATCCAGGGACCGATGGCGCTCGTGCAGGGCCTCTTCGGGCCGAGCGACTCCATCGCCATCGCCACCCGCCGCGCCAAGGCGGCGTGAGGTCGGCGGCGCCATCGCCGCCGACCCGCACCGTTCAGTCGAGGATCAGGTCACCCATGCCGGTGACGACGAGGACGCGCTGCACGGCGTCCGTCGGCCGGCGGAGGCCGAAGGCCCGGCCGGCGTCGGAGAGGCTTCGGTTGGCCGCCGCGATGGTGGCCAACCCCGTCGAGTCGAAGAAGCTCACGCCCTCGAGGTCCACGACCACCGAGGACCACGCACCCGACGAGGCCTGCTCGAGGCAGGCTCGCAGGATCTCGATGGTGGCGAGGTCCACCTCACCGGCGAGGGTGAGCACGACGGTGTGGTCGTCGTCCGCTCCGATGGTGACGGTCAGCGGCTGGGCCGATCCACCCTCGAACTCGGGGTTCGGTCGATCAACAAGATCTGAGGCCATGGTCGGCCTCCTCTCAGTAGGCGGTGCCCATCAGGGAGGAGGCAGTTCACGCGCAACCACGAGCTATCGACCAACAACCAACAGACACCGTCACCCTAGGCCGGTTGGCCCCGAAT
>JALYWQ010000222.1 GCA_030852625.1 Actinomycetota bacterium | reverse complement strand
CGGTGTCGTCGTCGTCCTCGGCCAGGCCGCGGGTGGCTCGCTTGTTGGCCAGCGCGAGGAGCCCGGCGAAGATCGAGATCGGCACGAGGACGAAGAGGATCTCGTCCCAGCCGCCCTGGTGGGCGAGGAGCGCGATCGGCGACACCACTACTCGAGCACCAGCAGGGCGGCGGCCGAGATCGACACCGCGGCGATGAAGGCGATGGCCCACGTGACGGTCATCCCTGCCCGCCGCCCGAGGAGCCGGAGGGCCAGGTCGTAGCCGACGACCACCGCCGCCACGTGACCGACGAGGATCGCGACCACCTGCACCCAGCCGAGCCAGGTGGCGTCGACCCAGCCGTACCACGGGGTGCGGTTGATGGTGCCGAAGAGGTCCCAGCCCCGACCGAAGGGGTCGGAGAGGAGGGCCAGGAAGTCCTGGCCCGCTGCGAGCAGCAGCGACAGGTCGTGGGCGATGAACCAGCCGACCGCCAGCGGGACGAAGGCCAGCCCCACCCGCGCCGCCAGGGCCGAGCGGGGATCGGCCGGCCCGGCGTCGTCGACGTCCCCGTCGACCGACGGCGTGGACGCGGTGCTCGTGAACCGGAAGGCGAGGAGCACGACACCGCCGGCGATCGCGGTCATCCACACCAGGCCGAGGGTGTTGAGGCCGGTCCGACCCCAGCCGCGGGTGGCGCCCAGCACGTCGGTGACCCAGAAGTCGGTGATGGAGATCCCGTCGAAGAGCACGCCGCCGAGCCAGGCCACCATGAGGGCGGCGGCGCCGGGCACCACCGTCCGGCTGGGACGGAGCGAGAACCGGGCGATCGACGCCGACAGGGCGCCGAAGCCCTCACCGGTGCGCAGCCAGGCGCTGCCCCAGCGCAGGCCGGCGGCGATGGCCGCCGCCGTGTAGACGGCGAGGAACAGGGCCAGCGCCCGCGGGGACCCCGGCCGGTAGTAGGCCAGGAGGTACCAGGCGAAGCAGCCGAGGAACACCGCCGGCACCCACGCCGGCGGGGGAGCGGCCGGCGAACGGTCGGGCCGCACCCGCTCCACCAGCGAGACGATCCCCACGAACGGGTTGATGGCCGCCATCACGTCGCCGACGAGCAGCACGAGGATCGGCAGGCTCACCCACCACACGATGGTGACGGCCACCGGTGCGATGTTGCCGGCCTGCTCGTTGAAGGCCGTGGGCCCGCCCAGGGCGGTGGCGAAGGCCAGGCCGAGGAGCACGATGCCGATGCCCTGCCCGATGGTCGGCCCGGCCGGACCGTCAGCGGTGACGGTGGCGTGGTCGCCCTCGGCAGTGCGGTCGGTCGGAGCGAACCGGTTCAAGCGGGCCGACGGCCACGACGATCGGAGGGCGACGGCCGTGAGGACCATGCACGCGATGCCGATGTAGCTCAGCAGCCACGTCGGGGCGGGGAGCGCGCCCCCACCGGCGGCGTGTGCGAGCAACATGCGGACGCATCGTAGGGCCGCCGCGGTTGGGAACACGACCGGGCCCCGGGGTGTTGGAGGAGGTGCGAGATGGTCCCCGCCGTGGACGGCGTGGGATCATGGAGCAGCCCGCGAGTCACGAGGAGCGCCAGCCCGTGCTGGAAGACAAGGTCCGCACCACCATCGAGGCCATCCGTCCGGCCATTCAGGCCGACAACGGCGACATCTTCCTGCGCAGCGTGAACGAGGAGACCGGCCTGGTCGAGGTGGAGCTGGTCGGTGCCTGCGTGAGCTGTCCCGCCTCCACCGTCACGTTGAAGGCCGGCATCGAGCGGATCCTCAAGGACCGCGTCGAGGGCGTCACCGAGGTCGTCAACGTCGGCCAGGTGGAGCTCGACGGCACGCCCGTCAGCCTGTAGTCGGAGCTCGTCCCACTACCGTCGGGGAGCGCATGGCCGCTTCCGACGTCGCTCAGCTGCTCGACGACGCCCGGTCCGGTGATCGGGCGGCGCTGGCCCGCCTCCTGTCGGTCGTCGAGCGCGGTGGCGACGACGCCCGGGCGCTGGCCGAGCGCACCCACCCCCTCGGCGGGGCCGCCTACACCGTGGGCGTCACCGGCGCGCCGGGTGCCGGCAAGTCCACCCTCACCAACGCCCTCCTCGCCCGCATGCGCGCCGACGACGTCCGGGTGGCGGTGCTGGCCATCGACCCGTCGTCGCCGTTCTCCGGCGGTGCGATCCTCGGCGACCGCGTCCGGATGCAGGACCACACCGAGGACCCCGCGGTGTACATCCGGTCGATGGCCACGCGGGGGCACCTCGGTGGGCTGTCCCTCGCCACCCGGGATGCCGTGCGCACCCTCGACGCCGTCGGATGGCCGTGGATCCTGATCGAGACCGTCGGCGTGGGCCAGGTGGAGGTCGACGTGGCGGCAGCGGCCGACACCACCGTCGTGGTGGTGAACCCGGGGTGGGGCGACGCGGTGCAGGCCAACAAGGCCGGCCTCCTCGAGATCGCCGACGTCTTCGTCATCAACAAGGCCGATCGCCCCGGGGCCAGCGAGACGAGGCGCGACCTCGACCGGATGCTCGACCTGAGCGGACGGGAGGGCTGGCGCCCGCCCATCGTGGACACGGTGGCGGCCATGGGCCAGGGCCTCGACGAGCTCTGGAGCGCCATGGCCGCCCACCGGGACCACCTCGTGGGGAGCGGCGAGCTCGAGGCGCGGCGGCGCGCCCGGGTGGCCGACGAACTGATGCGGATCGTGGCCGCCCTCCTCGAGGAGCGGGCCCGCGCCACCGGGCGCGATCAGCTCGACGAGCTGGCGGCGGCGGTGGCCGAGCGGTCCGTCGACCCGTGGACCGCGGCCGAGCGCCTGCTCGACGGCACCTGACCCCGCCCGTAGGGTCCCGGACCATGTCCGATGCTCCTCTGGTCCACGTCGATCGGCGCGACGACGGTGTCGCCCTCCTCCGGCTCGACAACCCGAAGGTCAACGCCCTCTCGATGGCCCACCTCCTGCAGCTGCAGGCGGCCGCCGAGGACCTCACCGCCGACCCGCCCGGTGCGGTGGTGGTGTGGGGCGGCGACCGGCTCTTCGCGGCCGGGGCCGACATCTCGGAGTTCCAGTCGAGCACCGACCCCACCCAGGTGGTCACGAGCGACGAGGCGGCCCGGTTGGGCGCCCACTTCCTCCACGCCCTGAACGCCATCGCCGACATCCCGCGGGCGACCATCGCCGCCATCTCGGGGTTCGCCCTCGGCGGCGGCTGCGAGTTGGCCCTGGCCTGCGACTTCCGGTTCGCCAGCGAGAAGGCCAAGCTGGGCCAACCGGAGATCCTCCTCGGCATCATCCCCGGGGGCGGCGGCACCCAGCGCCTGGCCCGGCTCGTCGGTCCGGCCCGGGCCAAGGACCTCATCTTCACCGGCCGTCAGGTCGGCGCCACCGAGGCCCTGGCCATGGGGCTGGTCGACGAGGTGGTGGCGCCGGACGAGCTGCTCGACCGGGCCCTCGCCTACGCCGGCGAACTGGCGCGAGGTGCGGTGAAGGCGCAGGGCCTGGCCAAGCGGGCCATCGACCGGGGCCTCGACATCACCCTCAACGGTGGCCTCGACCTCGAGCAGCAGCTCTTCGCCGAGGTGTTCGCCACCGACGACGCCCGCGCCGGCGTGCTGTCGTTCCTCGAGCACGGTCCGGGAAAGGCCACCTTCACCGGGCGGTGACGACGTCTGTGTTGCCCCAGGACCGCCATCCGGCCCTCAGGCAACACAGACGTTGGTCGGTTCAGTTGGGCCAGGCCACGCAGCCGAGCTCGACGGGGTGCACGAGGTGGGGGTGGGCGGGCACGACCCGCACCGTGACCCCGTAGCGACCCGTCTGGGCGCAGCGGAACTTGGCGCTGAAGCGCAGGTGCCCGTCGTCGGCGTCGCCGGCCGGGCTCATCGACACCACCGCCGGGGCCGCGAGGTCGTTGCCCTGGCCCGACGGGCCGTGGAGCAGCTGCACCTGCACGTCGTCGACGGCCAGGTCCCCGAGGGCCACGACGGCCTGGGCCTCGTGCTCGGAGCCCACCTCGGCCACCTCCATGTCGAGGTCGACGTGGTCGATGTGCACGCCGGGCCAGGCCGCCGCGACGCGTGACTTCCAGGCCGCCAGCCCCCGGGCCGCGGTGTGGCCCTCACCGGCCAGCGCGTCGGCCTGCGTGGCGGTGGGCTCGTAGAGCTGCTGGGTGTAGTCGCGCACCATGCGCGCCGCGCTCACGAACGGGTTGAGGCTCATGAGCGACGCCTTCACCTTGGCCACCCACCCGTGGGGCAGGCCGTCGTCGCCGCGGTCGTAGAAGAGCGGCACCACCTGGCGCTCGAGGAGGTCGAACAGCGAGTTGGCCTCCAGCACGTCACGTCGCTCGAGGTCCTCGATCCACTCCGCCGACGAGATGGCCCAGCCGTTCTCCCCGTCGAAGCACTCGTCCCACCAGCCGTCGAGGATCGACAGGTTGAGGCCGCCGTTGAAGGCCGACTTCATGCCCGACGTGCCGCACGCCTCGTGGGGACGGCGGGGGTTGTTCAGCCACACATCGGACCCCTGGAGGAGCGTGCGGGCGACGGCGATGTCGTAGTCCTCGACGAACACGAAGCGGTGCCGCACCTCGGGGTCCGAGGCGAACGCCGCGATCTGCTGGATGAGCGCCTTGCCGGTGTCGTCGGCGGGGTGCGACTTGCCGGCGAACACGAACTGCACCGGGCGGTCGGCGTCGAGGAGCAGGGCCTTCAGGCGCTCGGGCTGCGAGAGCAGGAGGGTGGCCCGCTTGTAGGTGGCGAAGCGTCGGGCGAAGCCGATCGTGAGCAGCTTGGGGTCGAGGATCTCCTCGGCCCACGCGGCGTCGGAGCTCGAGTAGCCCCGCCGCACCAGCTGGGCGCCGACGCGGTCGCGCACGAACTGCACGGTGGTCTGCCGCGTCTGCTCGCGGGCCCGCCAGATCTCCTCGTGGCTGGCCTCGCCGAGGCGCTCCCAGCGGTCGGGGCCCGCTTCGTCCCACTCGGGCAGCACGTAGCGGGTGTAGAGGTCGGCCAGCTCGGGCGCGGTCCACGTGGAGGCGTGCACGCCGTTGGTGACCGACGTGATCGGCACCTCGTCGGTGGGGACGTCGGGCCAGAGGTCCTGGAACATGTCGCGGCTGACGTCGCCGTGGAGCCTGGCCACCGCGTTCGAGCGACCCGCCAGCCGGAGGCCCATCACGGCCATGTTGAACCGCTCGTCGAGGGCGTCGCCGGGCCGGTGGCCGAGGCTCATCAGCTCGTCGAGGGTGATCCCGACCTCTTTCGCCCAGTCGGTGAAGTAGCGCTCGATCAGCTCGCGGGGGAAGCGGTCGATCCCGGCCGGGACGGGCGTGTGGGTGGTGAACAGGCACCCGGCCCGCACGGCCTCGATGGCCTCGCGGTAGCTGAGGCCCTGCTGGCCCACGAGCTGCCGCACCCGTTCCAGGCCGAGGAACCCGGCGTGGCCCTCGTTGGTGTGGAACACCTGGGCGTCGATGCCGAGGGCGTCGAGGGCCCGCACCCCGCCGATGCCGAGGAGGATCTCCTGGCGCAGCCGGTGCTCGGTGTCGCCGCCGTAGAGGCGGTCGGTGATGGTGCGGATCTCGGGCGGGTTCTCGTCGACATCGGCGTCGAGCAGGTAGAGCGGGACGCGCCCCACCTCGGCCTTCCAGAGGCGGGCCACGCAGCGGGTGCCCCCGAGGTCGACCTCCACCCGCACGTCGCCGCACGAGTCGAGGGCCATGGCGTAGGGGTCGAGGTCGGGGTAGAGCTCCTGCTGCCAGCCGTCGACCGAGAGCGACTGGCGGAAGTAGCCGTGCCGGTAGAAGAGGCCGATGCCCACGAGGGGCAGGCCGAGGTCGCTGGCCGCCTTGAGGTGATCGCCGGCCAGCACACCGAGGCCGCCCGAGTACTGGGGCAGCGCCTCGGCGATGCCGAACTCCGGTGAGAAGTAGGCCACCTTGCGCAGCGGTGAGCCGCCCTTGGCCTGGAACCACCGGTCGCCGTCGACGTAGCGCTGCAGCTCCTCCCGCACCTCACCGAGGAAGCGCATGAAGCCGGCGTCCTCCACGAGGGCGTCGAGCCGCTCCCGCGCCACCATGCCGAGCAGCCGCACCGGATCGTGCACGGTGGCGTCCCACGCGTCGGGATCGACCCAGCGGAACAGGTCGCGGGTCTGGGCGTCCCACGACCAGCGGAGGTTCATGGCCAGCTCGTCGAGCGCAGCCAGCTCGCTCGGGAGCGACGGACGGACGGTGAAGCTCCGGAGCGCCTTCATCTCGGACGACCCTATCGACCCACCGGCACCCCGGACACCGGCGACCCCCGCCGAAACAGGACCTTCACGTCCGGTACGTTCGGTCTGAGCGATTCGAGGGGGTCCGGAATGGGTCAGCAGGTGCGTGCCGTGGTTGCACGAGCGGTGAAGGAACCGGTGGAGGTGGTCACCATCGAGGTGCCCGATCCCGGACCGGGCGAGGCGCTGGTGCAGGTGCAGGCCTGCGGGGTGTGCCACACCGACCTCCACTACCGGGAAGGCGGGATCAACGACGAGTTCCCCTTCCTGCTCGGCCACGAGGCCGCCGGCGTGGTCGAAGCGGTGGGACCGGGCGTCACCGACGTCGCTCCCGGCGACTTCGTGATCCTCAACTGGCGGGCCGTGTGCGGCCAGTGCCGGGCCTGCCGCCGGGGTCGCCCCTGGTACTGCTTCGCCACCCACAACGCCACCCAGAAGATGACCCTCGACGGCGTGGCCCTGTCGCCCGCGCTCGGGATCGGCGCCTTCGCCGAGAAGACCCTGGTGGCGGCGGGGCAGTGCACGAAGGTGTCCTCGGCGGTGGCCCCCGAGGTGGCCGGGCTGCTGGGTTGCGGCGTGATGGCCGGCATCGGCGCCGCCATGCACACCGGCGAGGTGGGCCCCGGCGACTCGGTCGCGGTGTTCGGCTGCGGCGGGGTCGGCGACGCCGCCATCGCCGGGGCCAAGCTGGCCGGCGCGTCCACGATCATCGCCGTGGACCTCGACCCCAGGAAGCTCGAGCTGGCCAAGGAGTTCGGCGCCACCCACACCGTGGACGCCTCGTCCACCGATCCGGTCGAAGCCATCCAGGCCCTCACCGATGGCAACGGCGCCGACGTGTGCATCGAAGCCGTCGGCAACCCGAAGGTGTTCGAGCAGGCCTTCTACGCCCGGGACCTGGCCGGCACCGTCGTACAGGTCGGCGTCCCCAACCCCGAGATGAAGATCGAGCTGCCGATGATCGACTTCTTCGGGCGGGGCGGACGGCTCAAGCCGAGCTGGTACGGCGACTGCCTGCCGTCGCGCGACTTCCCGCTCCTCATCGACCTCCACCTCCAGGGCCGCCTGCCCCTCGACAAGTTCGTGTCGGAGACGATCGACCTCGGCCAGGTGGAGGAGGCGTTCCACAAGATGGAACGGGGCGAGGTGCTCCGCTCCGTGGTGGTGATCGGCTCGTGATCCAGCAGGTCGTCACCTCCGGGATCTTCAGCCTCGACGGGCAGGACTTCGAGGTCGACAACAACGTGTGGCTCGTCGGGGACGACAACGAGGTCCTCGTGATCGATGCCGCCCACGACCACGCTCCCATCCTCGAGGCCGTGGCCGGCCGGGCGGTGACGGGCATCGTCGCCACCCACGCCCACAACGACCACATCAACGCCGGCGCTGCGCTGGCCGAGGCCACCGGCGCGCCGATCCTCCTGCACCCCGACGACGCCGAGCTGTGGGGCCACGTGTACCCCGACCGCCGGTGGGACGGGGAGCTGGCCGACGGCCAGGTGCTCGAGGCCGGCGGTCACCGCCTCACCGTGCTGCACACGCCGGGGCACACCCCCGGGGGCGTCTGCCTCCACGACGCCGATGCCAAGGTCGTGTTCAGCGCCGACACGCTGTTCAAGGGCGGGCCCGGCGCGACGGGTCGGAGCTTCTCCAGCTTCCCGGACATCATCGAGAGCATCCGCTCCAAGCTGCTCCCGTTGCCGGCCGACACCGTCGTCCACACCGGCCACGGCGACTCCACCGTGATCGGCGACGAGGCCCCCCACCTCGAGGAGTGGATCGCCCGCGGCCATTGAGTGCCGTCTAGATCGGGCCGATCGGGGTACGGCCGTAGGGTGGTCCCCGTGCTGACGCCGATCGTGATCGACGACGTGCGCCCCCGCACCCCTTCGGGGATGGCGCCCAAGGGCGTGGTGGGGGAGCGGCTGCCGGTGTCGGCCCTCCTGATCGCCGACGGCCACGACCTGCTGGGCGCGCGCGTCCGCTGGCGTCGCCACGGCAGCCGCACCTGGGCCTGCGCGCCGATGGTGGAGGAGGAGCAGGGCCGCTGGACCGGCGCCCTGGTCCCGGACGAGGTCGGCGCCCACCAGCTCGTGGTCGAGGCCTGGACCAACCGCTACGCCACCTGGCGCCACGAGATCGAGGTCAAGGTCGCAGCGGGGGTCGACGTGGACCTCGAGCTGCTCGAGGGCGCCGAGATCCTCACGGCCCTCGCCGGCAAGGCGAAGGGGGCCGACCGCACCACGCTGCAACGAGCCGCCGACGGCGTGGCCCGCACCAGCTGCTCGCTCGACGTGCGGCTGGCCAG
>JALYWQ010000168.1 GCA_030852625.1 Actinomycetota bacterium | reverse complement strand
CACGTGGCCTTCGGCTTCGGCGAGCACCTCTGCCTCGGAGCCGCGCTGGCCCGCCTCGAGGGCCGCATCATCCTCGAGCAACTGCTCACGCGCTTCCCCGACTGGGAGATCACCGGCGCCCCCACCTACGCCCCGAGCACCCTCACCAGGACGATGGACGAGCTCCCCGTCCGCCTCTAGCGGAGTAGCTACAGGATCTCGACGGGGACGCTGGCGAAGCCGGCGACGTTGGACATCTGGACCCGCGTCAACTGGTCCTCGAGCACCCGGTACTTCGGGTAGCGCGCCGCGAGCTCCTCGATGGCGACGCGGCCTTCGAGCCTTGCCAGCGCAGCGCCGAGGCAGGAGTGCACGCCGTAGCCGAAGCCGAGGGCCAGCTTCGGCTCGCGGGTGACGTCGAACCGTTCGGGATCCGGATAGGCGCGAGGGTCATGGGTCGACGCACCCGTCAGCAGGACGACCGGCGAGTTGGCCGGGATGGTGACCCCGTGGCGGGTCCACTCCTTGACGGCGTAGCGGCCCTGGTACTGCGACGGCGGGTAGAAGCGCAGGATCTCCTCGATGGCGCCCGGGATGCGGCCGGGGTCGTCGAGCACGAGCTGCCACTGGTCGGGGTTGCGGTGGAACAGCACGGCGGCGTTGCCGACGAGCTTGGTGACGGTCTCGGCGCCGGCGCCGCCGAGGAGGGACGCGAACCCGGCGATCTCCACGTCGTCGAGGCGCTGTAGCTCACCGTCGTCGCCCTCGTACTCGGCCTGCACCAGCCCGGTGAACATGTCGTCGCTCGGCTTGCCGGCCTCGACGGCAGCGCGCTTGTCGACCGAGAGCTCGTAGAAGTAGGTGCCCATCGCGATGAAGGCCTCCATGCCCTTCTCGGTGGTCCCCTTCTCCCCCTCCTCGCGGGTGAGCGCGATGTCGAGCCAGTGGCGGATCTGCTGCCGGTCGGCCTCGGGCACGCCGAGCATCCGCGAGATGATCTCCACCGGGAAGGGGCCCGACACGTCCTGCACGACGTCGAACGATGCGCGCTCGCCGAGGGCGTCGAAGTACTCGCTGATCACCTCTCGCACCATCGGCTCGAGAGCGCCGACGGCCTTCGGCGTGAACACCCGGCTGACCAGGCCACGGAGCCGGTCGTGCCGAGGCGGGTCGATCATGATGATGCTCTCCATCGTCACCCGCTCGTGCGTGGTGATCTGCTCGATGGTGGGGCCGTAGGCACTGCTGAAGGTGGCCCAGTCCTTGGAGGCGTCGGCCACGTCCTCCCAACGGCTGAGGGCCCAGAACCCGTACTTCTCGCTCCAGTGCACCGGATCGTGTTCGATCAGGTGCTGGTACATCGCCGTGGGATCGTCGAAGTACGCGCGGGAGAACGGATCGAAGGTCACGGTGTCGGCCACGTCGACTAACACTACTGTCACCTGATCATGGACCGCGGGGCGCAGCTGACCGAGTGGTACCGGGCCCAGCTCGACGACGCATCCATCATCGCGGTGGTCGACGGCGCCGCCGAGTCCGGCTACTCGAACGAAGTGCTGTTCGCCACCGTTCACTACGGCACCGAGCACAGCCACGAGGTGCACGACCACGCCCACGTCCACGAACACCTCGGCGACGACCACGAGCACGTGGTGGTGCGACTGGCCCCGAGCGGTCCCCCGCTCTTCCCCACCTACGACCTGCGCATGCAGGCCGACGTGCAGGCCTTCGCTGCCACAGCCGGCGTGCCGGTGCCCGACCCGATCGTGGTGGAGAACGACGCGAAGTGGCTCGGCGCACCGTTCCTCGTGATGCCGCTCGTCGAGGGCCGGGTGCCGGGGGAGGTGCCGGTGCAGTGCGCTTGGATCGCCGACCTCGACCCAGTCGATCAGGGTCGCCTCGAAGGAGCGTTCCTCGACGGGTTGGCCCGCCTCCACCGATCCGGCGTGCACGGCGCGCCTCTGTCGCTCCGGGCGCCGATGACGCTGGCCGACGAGGTGGCGTGGTGGGCCGCCTACGCCGAGTGGGCCTGCGAGCGCACCGATTCCGGGTCGCTGCGGGCGCTGTTCGACTGGTGCGGCGAGCACCTGCCGGCCACCGAGCCGCCGGCCGGCGTGCTGTGGGGCGACGTGCGGCTCGGCAACACCATCGTCGGCGACGACCTCGCCCCGGTGGCGGTGCTCGACTGGGAGATGGCGTCGGTCGGCCCCGCCGAGCACGACTTGGCCTGGTACATGAGCCAGAACGCCACCATGGCCCGCTTCTTCGGTGGCGGGGTGCCCGGGTTCGCGGCCCGGGATGCCCTCGTCGCCCGCCATGAAGCCGCGCTCGGCCGCCCGCTCGTGGCCTTCAGCTGGTTCGAGCGCTTCGCCATGGCCCGCTCGGCCGCGGTGCACCACCGGGCCGAAGTGGTGGCGGCGCTCGTCGCCGGCACCGACCTCCCGTCAACGGCCGACAGCTTCCTGATCACCTACACGGCCAAGCAGCTGGCCAAGCCGGACTGACACGCTCCCGACGTCCGAACGATCCCTGGATCCAGGGATGTGGTCGGCGGCCGCGATCCGGATGATGGGGTCATGACCACGACCTCCACCACCGCCCGTCCCCGCTCCCGCCGCCTGGTCCGCTACCTCGCCGCCGGTGCCGTCGGTCTGGCGGCTCTCGGCAGCACGTCGGCGGCCGGCGCGGCCCCGATCCCGCCCACCAAGGCGTGGACCCCGCCCGTGGTGAACAGCACGGTCGGTGCCGACATCGAGGCCGCCCCCGCCCCGGCCACGAGCGTCGCACGGGTGCGGAACTACGTCCGGAGCGATGGGGTGGGTGCGGTGACCGGGCGGGTCGACTCGAGCGTGCACAGCTACCTCACCGCCTCGAACCTCTACCCCCAGCCGGGCGCCTACGTCCTCGTCGCCAGCGACCTCCCGTTGACCGCCGGCCCCAACTGCACCCTGGTCGGATCAGCCGACGTCCTGTGCAAGTTCACCGAGCCGACGAAGGAGCTGACGTGGCACATCGACGGCCACGGCTCCGGCCACATCAAGTACTGACCCGGCCGTACCGTCGGGCTCAGGTGAAGCTCGCTGCCTCGGTGAGGCCGAGGTCGGGGTGGGCGCCGGTCATGATCGTCTGCGCGGTGCCGATGCCCCAGTCGCCCGTTTCGGGATCGTCGAGGCGAACGATGCAGTCGCGGTGCTGGTGGATGCGGTGGGCCACGTCGACCTGGTCGCAGCCGTCGATGCGCTCGCCGTCGACGACCAGATCGCCCCGCCACTCCCCCTGGTGGTGACCATCGAAGCCGCCGTAGAGGCCGGTGCCCAGGTGGAAGCCGGTGTCGCTCACCGGGCGCACCTGGAAGGTGCGCTCCGTGCCGTCGTCGAGTCCGACGTGCAGGGTGCCGCCGGTGAGGCGGCGGGTGGCGTCGTCGAAGGTGAGGGCCGGCTCGATGCGGGTGAACGGCAGCCGGCTACCGGTGCGGAGCTCGATGGCGCCCTGCGATGAGCCAGTTGACCAGCCCGGACCGGCGAAGCGCTGGAGGTAGGTGAACAGGCCGTAGGGCGAGCCCTCGGCGCGGAACATGGTGACCGGCATCCAGAGCACCTGGCCGGCCGTGCCCTCGGGCACCGGGGTGGGCTCGACGTCGTCGAGCGGCGCGCCCACCTGGTACCGCACGCCCCACGAGCGATCCCGCGCCCCGACCCAGGTCGACTCGTCGAACGACGTGCGCTCCCCCTCGATCTCGACCCAGCCCGACACCACGCCGGCCTGGTGGAAGCGGAGGACGTCGGCGTCGATGCGGTAGCGGCTGCGACTGATGTGGGTCTCGGGCTCCTCGAGCATCGGGGGCACCACGCCCCGCAGCTCGAACTCGAACGAGATCGGCACGACGTCGTTCGGCTCGAGGACCAGGCGCACCCGCTCGAGGGGCTCGAGCACCTCGTAGCGGATCGGCCCGACCGCCGTGCGCTCCGGATCGGGTGCCAGCCGCCGGCTTCCCCGCACTGTCCACTGCGTGGTGCCGCGGCACACGCCGGCGAAGCCGTCCATGACGTTGCGGTTGGTGTACTTGCCAAGGCCGAAGGCGAGGCTGATCGACCCGTCGATCGCCGCGCCCATGGCCCACAGCTTCTCGGTCCAGGCGCGATCGTTGGGCCCGACCCGGGCGAAGGTGTCGACGATCTGGTGGGTGAACTGCTCGTCGGCGGGCAGCAGCGGGCCCGGTGTGGTCACACCCGCTGGATGATCGTGCCGGCGCCGAGGCCGCCGCCGCAGCACATCGTGACCAGCGCAGTCTCCTTGTCGGTGCGCTCGAGCTCGTGGAGGGCCTTCGTGAGCAGCACCGCGCCGGTGCTGCCGAGGGCGTGGCCGATGGCGATGGCGCCGCCGTTGGGGTTCACCTTCGCCATGTCGGGCTTGAGCTCCCGCTCCCACGACAGGACCACGGAAGCGAAGGCCTCGTTGATCTCGGTGACGTCGATGTCGTCCATCGTGAGGCCGGTGCGCTTGAAGAGGTGGTGGCTGACGTCGATCGGGCCGGTGAGCATCAGGGTGGGGTCGGTGCCGACGAGGCACGAGTCGACCACCTTGGCCCGGGCCTTGAGCCCGAGCTCGGCGGCCTTCTCGGCCGTCATCATGAGGACGGCGGAGGCAGCGTCGGAGATCTGCGACGAGGTGCCGGCGGTGTGCTTGCCACCGTCCTCGGGCTTGCGGGCCACGGTCTTCAGACCAGCGAGGGCCTCCATGGTGGTCTCTCGGAGGCCTTCGTCCTTGGCCACATGGTGGGTGGTGCCGGTGGGCTTGCCGTCCTCACCGAGGTCCGGGGCGTCGACCTCCACGATCTGGGTGTCGAAGCGGCCCTCGTCCCACGCCTGCGCGGCCCGGCGCTGGCTCTCGCAGCCGAACTCGTCGAGGTCCTGCCGGGTGATGCCCCACTTGTCGGCGATGCGCTCCGCGGCCTCGAACTGCGACGTGTACTCGTACTGCTCGAAGTAGCTCTTCGGGATGGCCTTGCCGATCCCCTGGCCGAGGCTGGCGCCCATCGGCACCTGGCTCATCACCTCGACCCCGCAGGCCATGGCCACGTCGACCACGCCAGCAGCGATGAAGCTGGCCGCCATCGAGGTGGCCTGCTGGGAGGAGCCGCACTGGCTGTCGACGGTGGTCGCCGCGGTCGTGATGGGCAGGCCAGCGGTGAGCCAGGCGGTGCGGGTGACGTTGAAGGCCTGCATGCCGGCCTGGGTGATGCACCCGCCGATGACCTGATCCACGAGGGCCGGGTCGATGCCGGATCGCTCGATGGCGGCCTTCTGGGCCAGCCCGAGGAGGTCGGCCGAGTGGAAGGTGGACAGGCCGCCGCCCCGACGACCGATGGGCGTCCGGACAGCTTCGACGATCACGACATCACGCATGGCGGCAGGTTACTAACAGCCGTGTCACCCGAGCCATCGGAGGTGGGCCTACGTCGACGGCGGGCGGTCGGCGTCGCGCTCGGTGAACCACGCGGCGATGCCGGGCATGTGCTCTTCGAAGGTGCCGGGAGCCGTGATGTTCAGCATGCCGGCCCGCTCCGAGCTGCGGTTCTCGAAGTCGTGCAACGTCCCGCCTGGTGCGAGCACGAACGAGCCCTTGGGCGCGTCGATCCACGCGCCGTCGACGAAGAGGCTCATCGTCCCCTCGAGGACGTAGAACACGTCGTCCTCCTCGTGGTGATGGGCGCCCGGCCCCTTCGTGTCGGGCTCGAGCCACCACTCCGAGATCGAGTACCGGTGCGCCGTCTCGTCCCGGTCGGCCTTGAAGACCGCGTCGATCCGCCCCATCGGGTAGGCCCGCCCCTCACCAGGCGCGAGGACGACCGCCCTGCGACCGTCGGTCGATGCAGTTGTGGTCGTGCTCGCGTCGTGGCTCATCGGTCATCCATCGTTCCAGGGCGACGAGGTCCTACACCGGACTTCGTTCGTGGGCCGAAGTTCCACCCGACGGCGAGGGCGTTGTCGCACCCCCTCGGTAGGATGGTCAGCACTTCCCCTTCGGGACCGTGAGGTCCCCGCCAGTTGGACAGGTGCGTCGCTCGATCGGCGCCCCGCGGTGCCCGAAGGAGGTAGGCGATGGCCATCGATGTCGACGACCTGCTCGACCGTGCCTCCTC
>JALYWQ010000152.1 GCA_030852625.1 Actinomycetota bacterium | reverse complement strand
TCGCGCTCTTCGTCGGTGACCATCTCGAGCGTCAGCTCGTCGTGGTTCCGGAGGAAGATGCCCCACTGCGAGCCGTCGGGGATCTCCGGCGTCTGGGCCAGGATCTCGGTGATCGGGTGGCGCTGCTCCCGCCGCACCGCCATGTACATGCGCGGCATGAGCGGGAAGTGGAAGCACATATGGCACTCGTCGCCGTCGGGACCGAAGTAGTCGACGACGTCCTGTGGCCACTGGTTGGCCTCGGCGAGCAGCACCCGGCCGGGGTACTCGGCGTCGACCACCTTGCGGACCCGGCGCAGGTACTCGTGGGTCTCCGGGAGGTTCTCGCCGTCGGTGCCGTCGCGCTCGAACAGGTAGGGCACGGCGTCGAGCCGGAAGCCGTCGAGGCCCAGGCCCAACCAGAACCGCACCACGTCGAGCATGGCGTCGGCGACCTCGGGGTTGTCGTAGTTGAGGTCGGGCTGGTGGTGGAAGAACCGGTGCCAGTAGTACTGGCCCCGCTGCCCGTCGAAGCTCCAGTTCGACGGTTCGCTGTCGACGAAGATCACGCGGGCCTCGGACCACCGCTCGGGATCGTCGCCCCACACGTACCAGTCGTGCTTCGGGTTGGTGCGGTCCTGCCGGCTCTCCTGGAACCAGGGGTGCTGGTCGGAGGTGTGGTTCATCACCATGTCGGCGATGACGCGGATGCCGCGGCGGTGGGACTCCTCGATCAGGTGCTGGGCGTCGTCGATGTCGCCGTAGGCCGGGAGGACGGAGAAGAAGTCGCTGATGTCGTAGCCGCCGTCACGGAGGGGCGACTCGTAGAACGGGAGCAACCAGATGCAGTCGATCCCCAGCCACTCGAGGTAGTCGAGCTTCTGGGTGAGGCCGCGGAGGTCGCCGGTGCCGTCGTTGGTGGAGTCGTAGAACCCCCGGACGAGCACCTCGTAGAAGACCGCCCGCTGGTACCAGCGGTCATCAGCAGGATCGATCAGCAACGACACCCTCCCAGGGTGGCACACGTCCGTCGGCTCGCCATCTGGTGAAGCCTGCCCGACCACCCGGGGGGTCGAAACCCCCGTGTCGGCTCGAACGGCCTTACAGCTCGAGGATGCCGAGGTCGATGACGACCGACCCGGCCGCCCCCTCGGGGGCCGAGACGTGCACCTCGAGGGTGGTGTCGGTGAGCAGTTGCTCGGTGATCCGCAGGGGCACGTGCACCGAGGCCTTGGCCCCGATGGGGAACAACCGGAAGGGCTGGTCGTCCTTCGTGAGCACCACGCACACCAGCTCGTCGGTGCTGTTGCCGCCCCGGAAGTAGACGCACTGGGCGTCCGACCCCTCGGGCACCCGGTAGGTCAGCGGCGGATCGAACGAGGCGTAGTCGTCGAGCCCCTTCCCCACGAAGGAGCGGACGGCCTGGAGGAAACGGGGGGTCGGCTCCACCCGGGGATCATCCTGCGGCCAGGGCCGGCTCGTCCACCGGGGCCGGAACGGAGGACGGGGCGGGCCGGTCCTCGACCCGCTCCACGCCGTCCACGTCGGGGAGCCAACGGCACAGCCCCGCCACCACCACCGCCACGGCGGCGACGACGAGGAACAGCACCTGGGCGTCGTCGTGGGTGAAGAAGAGGATCGAGGAGAACACGATCCCGCCGACGTTGCCGTACGACCCGGCCAACCCCGCGATGGGCCCGCTCGAGGGCTTGTGCACGAGCGGCACCATGGCGAACACCGACCCGTTGCCACCCTGCACGAACACCGACGCCAGGGCGACCACGCCGATCCCGAGCGGGAGGGGCCAGCCGCTGCCGAGCACGGCGAGGAGGACGAAGGTGGCGGCGGTGCCGAGGAGCGCAACCCGGACCCAGCGACGCCGGTCGCCCGTCACGTCGGACACCATCCCGCCCCCGGGCCGGGTGACGAGGTTGGTGAAGGCGAACGCGCTCCCGGCCGCCCCGGCCGCGCCGATGGATAGGCCGAAGGTGTCGGCGAAGAAGGTCGGCAGGAGGGACACGACGGTGAGCTCGGCGCCGAAGGTGACGCCGTAGGCCAGCGACAGCAGCACCACGGACCGGAAGGGGTAGCCGGGGACGGGGCCCGAGCCGGTGAGGGCGGGTCGGTTGGCCCGGACGATCGTGCGGGCCTGCCACCCGAGGTAGGCGAGGATCAGGCCGATGGCGACGACGAGGGTGCCGGTGCCCATCCCCCCGACGGCCCGGATGCGCCACACGACCAGCCCGAGCGCGCCGGCCACGGGCACCTGCAGGGCGAGCAGCCCCCACACGGCCCGCCGGTTCGGCACGAGGAGCGTGCCCGACCGCTTGTCGCCCGGACCCTTGGCGAGGGCCGGCGCGTCGTCGACCGCGAACCAGAACACCACCCCGTAGGCGGCGGCGACCAGCCCGGCGGCCCCGATCCCCCATCGCCACGCGCTCTCCCCGCTGGCGACCACGGTGGCCAGGCCCGGGAGGGCGAGGGCGGCCGCGGCCGAACCGAAGTTGCCCCACCCTCCGTACACCCCCTCGGCGGTGCCGAGCTGCTTGGCCGGGAACCACATCGACACCTGGCGGATCCCCACCACGAAGCCGGCGCCCACCACGCCGACGAGCAACCGGCTGGCGACGAGCATCCCGTACGAGTCGGCCACCGCGAAGAGGGTGTTGGGCACTGCCGCGAACACGAGCAGGCCGGCGAAGAGCCGTCGGGGCCCGAACCGCTCGAGTGCGGCCACCACCAGTACCCGGGCCGGGACGGTCAACGCGAGGTTGCACAGCGTCAGCGTGACCATCTGGCTCTCGGTGAGGCCGAGGTCCTCCCGGATGGCCGATGCGAACGGCGCCATGTCGAACCACACGAGGAAGCTCAGGAAGAACGCCAGCGTGGACAGGTGGAGCACCCGGCTGGGCCCGCGGAAGGACCAGAGGAACGACAGGCGGGATGACGGCAGCGCGGCGCTCATGGCGTCGCAGCATCGACGCTGACCGTTTCCCGACCGTTCCCGCCATGTTGTCGTCGCGCGACCGGAAGCTCTCCACCGCCCCACCCCAGTGTGGGAGATCCCGCTCCTGTTCAGGTTGCGGTCAGCACGCCTTCGCCGACCCGTAACGCCCGGGCCCGACCGACCGAAACCGACCGCGACCAATCTGGTGACCGTGGATCACCTGGCCGGATGGACGGTTGCCGTCACCGCCGATCGGCGGGCCGACGAGCAGGCGGAGCTCCTGCAGCGGCGCGGCGCCGACGTGGTCCTGGCCCCGCTCGTCGAGGCCGGTCCGGTCGGCGAGGCGGCTTCGCTCGCTGCCACCAGAGCGTTGCTGGCGGCGCCGGTCGACCGGTTCATCGGTGTGTCGGCGGTCGGCATGCGCTCCTGGATGGCCATGGCCTGGACGTGGGACCTCGGCACCACGCTGCTCGACGCTCTCCGGCGGACCACGATCGTGGCCCGCGGCCCGAAGGTCGCCGGCGTGCTGGTCGGCGAGGGCCTCGAGGTCGACTGGGCCAGCTCGGCCGACACACTGGCGGAGCTGCTGGAGCACCTGCCGGGAGACCTCCATGGGAAGCGCATCGGCGTGCTCCTCCCGGGCAGCGACACGTCGTGGTTCCTCGACGAGCTCCGCTCTCGCGCTGCGGACGTGGTCCCCGTGCCCGTGTACGAGGTGGTCCCCACGTCGGCCTCGGCCCCCCGCACGAGGTTGGCCGAGGCGGCCGCCCGCGGCGGGCTCGACGCCGTCAGCTTCACGTCACCCGCTGCGGTCGAGGCCGCCGCCGGCATCCCCGGGCTGATCGACGACCTCGCCCGCACCGGGGTGGCCTGTGCGTGCGTGGGCCCGGTCACGGCGAGCGCGGCCCGCCGCGCCGGGCTGCAGCACATCGTCACCGCCGACCCTCACCGGCTGGGCTCGATGGTCCGTTCCCTCGGGGAGCACCTCGCCGAACGAGGCCACGTCCTCGAGGTCGGCCCCACCCGGGTGCGGATCCAGGGCGCCCGCGTCGAGGTCGACGGCACCGAGGCCAAGCTCACCCCCCGGGAGCGCCGTCTCCTCGACGCCATGCTCGCCACCCCGGGCGCCGTGCTCTCCAAGGAGCGCCTGACGGCGTTGGCGTGGGACGAACGGGTCGACGAGCACACCGTCGAGGTGGCCGTGAACCGGCTGCGGCGGAAGCTCGGTCCGGCCGCGTCGGCCCTCGAGACCACCAACCGCCGCGGCTACCGGATGGCCATCTGAGCCCCTAGGGGGGCTGAGCCTCGATCCACCGATGAGGTGAATCGAGGCAAACCTCACAACGGCCCACCACCCGTTGTGCGTCAGCCGTACGCACGGGTTCATCCGGGGGCAACGGCAGGGCAACGGCGCCGCGGTGAGGTGGAGGCATGACCTCCGAACGCCCCACGCT
>JALYWQ010000143.1 GCA_030852625.1 Actinomycetota bacterium | reverse complement strand
CCCGTGCGGTTCTGGCGACCGTTTCCGCTCACTCGGCCGGCGGGGCGCCGAGGAGCTGGCGCACCCGCTCCTCGGACACACCCAGGCGCTCGGCCAGCTCAGGGATCGTGGGCTGGCGCCGGCGCTCGGTGACGAGGTCGTCCCACACCTCCTGGGGGCGGTCGGACGGCGCCGGCGGCGCGTTGCCGTGCCGCTCGATGGCCGTGGAGATGGCCTGGCGGATCCACCACATGGCGTAGGTGCGGAACGGGAAGCCGCGGTCGGGGTCGAACCCGTCGACGGCCTGCATCAGGCCGAGGTTGCCCTCCTGGATGAGGTCGAGGAGCGGCAGGCCCGATGCCTGGTACTTCTTGGCGATCGACACCACGAGGCGCAGGTTCGACTGCACGAAGGTGCGCTCGGCGTTCTCGCCGTCGCGCGACGTGCGGCGCAGCTCACGCTTGCGAGCCGGGGTGACGTCCTTGCCGCCCGCCTCGAGCTCGGTGCGTGCTTCGTTGCCGGCCTCGATGGCCTGGGCCAACCGGACCTCGTCGTCCTTGGTCAGCAGCGGGTACTGACCGATGTCGGTGAGGTAGAGACGGACGAGGTCTTCCTCGTCCCGCTCGACGCGCTCCTTGGCCAACAGGCACCTTCTTGCTCGGGAACTGGGGGGGGAGCCGGGGACGGTGCACACCCGGTCGAGGCCAGGAGCGTGGCCCGCCTCGGCGCCGGGGTACGGATCTACGATACCGACGGGGTCAAGTGTCCCCAACGTGGCAAAGGGATCCGCGCAAAATCCCTGGTCAGAGGCTATATGGACGACATCGAGCTCACGATGGTCACGATGACCTTCGATGCCAGCGATCCCGGCGCCCTCCAAGCGGTCCTGGCCCGATACGTCGTGCTCAGCCGGGGACACCGGGGTTGCCGGAACATCGACCTCGCCCTCTCGACCAGCCGTCCCGACCGCTTCGTCGTCATCCAGAAGTGGGAGCGGCCCGAGGACCAGCAGGCCCACTTCGACTCCGCGGAGATGGTGCAGATGGCCGAGGCCGCCGTCCCGCTCCTCGCGGCACCCCCGGCCATCGAGCTCCTCGACCCGATCAGCGCCCACGACCTCCTCTAGGCGCTACGGCGCCACGCTCGAGCGGGCGTCGCGCCCGCCGAAGGCGGCGGCCACGAGGCGGTCGTACCGGGGACGGACCAGCCGGTGCAGCAGCCGCAGCGGCAACGGCGCGGACGCGAGGAACGCGTCGCGCTCCGGCCCTTCCGGGTAGCAGTCGACCGAGAAGGGCGCCACGAACCACAGCCCAGCCTTCTTCCCGTTCCGCATGGCCTGCTGCACCACCTGGTCGTAGGCAGCGGGGGTGTAGTGGCGCCAGAAGAGCGGGAGGACGTCGGCGTCCTCGATGGCGAGGTGGGCCTGGAGGAACTCCCGGAGCTCGGCGGCCAGCTCGACGGCCTGGGCCTTTGCGGGGTCGAACGGCTGACGGGGATCGGCCAGGGCTCGGGCGACACAGGTCCACCGGGCCAGCAGCAGATCGAGCCGGCGGTGGTCGGCGTCGAGCCCGTCGAGGGTTGCGGCGGCGGCCGGGACCGCGGCACGGAGGCTCGGGAAGAAGAAGGTGTCCTCTACGTGGTGGTGCTCGTCCAGTTCCGCGATGAACCCCTTGGTCCACCGCCCGAGCGCCCGGCCTCGCGTCGTGCGGTCCTGCTCGTCGAGGGCGGTCACCGCCGCGAGGTACCGGTCGGTCGCGGCCCGCTGGGCGGCATGGAGCGAGAAGTAGAAGGTGAGGTCAGGTCGTTGTTCCATGGCCGCAGCATCCGCGGGCGGGATTGGAACGCGATTGGAACGCGGTGGGGGCTCAGCCGAGCGACCGCAGCGCCTCGTCGGCTCGCGGGATCCAGAGCACGGCGCCGGTGCGGCTGGCGTCGTGGACCGCCCGGTCGGCATGGTCTCGCGCCGCGTCGGCGTGTCCGAGCGTGCGATGGCCCTCGGCGAGCGCGAGGGACGTCGGGCCCAGGCAGAACCCACCCTCGCCGAGGAACGCCATCCTCTCGGCGAAGGGTTCGAGCGTGGGCAGGTGCCGGGCGAGGAAGCGCCGGTCACCGATGGCGGCCGCGGCCAGCACCCCGGCGGTGGTCAGCGGGAGGAACAGCCAGTCGTCGGGCAGGGGTCCGTCGAAGGCAGCCAGCGCCGGGCCGGCCTCGGCGACGCGACCGGCCTGGGCGAGGATCCACGCCTCGAGCCAGCCGAGCGGCCCGCCGTAGGGCGACCGTCGGAGAAGGTCGAGGTGCCGGAGGGCTTCGTCCGCGCGCCCCGACTCGGCGGCGTTCACGGCGAGGACGCTCGCCGGGCTGGTGTCGGCGGTGTACCGGCGGACCCACCGGAGCGCGACCCGCAGTTCGCGAGCGTGGGCCCGGACCCGGGCCGGGTCGCCCTCGAGCGACGCCAGCCCGGCGGCCGCGAACTGCAGGTGGGCCCAGGCCGCGGGTGTGCGCACGGGATCGGCGAGCGCCCGAGCTGCGGTCACACAGGTCCGAGCCAGGTCGACGTCGCCGACCTCCAGCGCCGAGGACACCCGAGCGAGGTGGGCCAGCGGTCGCAGCGGGGTGGGCAGTCGACCGGCCCGATCGAGCTCGATGAGCGCATCCCCGATGCGGTGCCGTGCCTCGAGCCCGGACGGGCCCGACACCGACCAGAACCACCGCAACAGGGAGTGGGCCTGCAGGATCGCATCGTCGAGGCCGGTCGCGAGCTCCTGGGCCGCGACGAAGAGGTCGTTCGATCGGGCCGGGTCGAGGTAGACGAGCTCACCCGCCAGCGCGGTGGTGAGGAGCACCCGATCCCGGCGGTCGAGGTCGCCCCGAGCGACGGCCCGCTCGAGCGCGGCCACCACGAGCGGGTCGTGCAGGTTCCAGTCGTTGGCGGCCCACAGGCTGGCGATGTCGAGCTCGCCCAGGATGGCGGCGAGGGCCGTCGGGTCGTCCTGGGCCTCGGCCAGGCGAGCCGCCTCCACCAGCGTCGTGCGAGCGGACGGATCCCCCGAGCTGCGCTGGGCGACACCGAGTCGGAACAGCAGATCCCGGCGCTCGCGGGTCGACACGTCGGGCACGAGGCCGGCCGCGTCGATGGCCCGGCGGAGGTGGATGGCGGCATCGACGGGGGACCCGGCCTGCTCGGCCCGATCGGCGGCCTGCTTCGAGTAGCGCAGCGCAGGCCTCGCAGTGCCGGCGAGGATCCCCTCGGACGCGTGGTGCGACAGCTCGTCGACCCACCCGTCGAGGTCATCGGACCGGAGCTCCTCGAGCACATCGGTGATGCGGGCGTGCAGGGCGGCGCGTGCCGCCGGGCGGGCCTCGGCCGCAAGGGTCGAGGCGACCAACCCGTGCGAGAAGTCGAGGCGGGCTGCGGTGGTCGGGTCGGGTCGGACGAGGCCGGCATCGAGGGCCGGTCCCAACTCGGCGAGCGTGGCGGTGAGGTCGAGGTCGGCCACCGCCCCGAGCACGTCGAGGTCGAAGCTCGGACCGAGCGCTGCCGCGAGGGAGAGCAGCGCCTGGGTCGACGGCGGGAGCTGTGAGGTGCGCCGCCGGACGACGTCGTGCACGGCGTGGGGGATCCGGTCACCGGCGATGTCGCGACCGTTCTGGCCGAGGTGGTCGGTTCGAACCAGCTCGAGGAGCTCGCGGAGGAAGAAGGGGTTGCCTGCGGTGGTCGCCACCAGGTGCCCGACGAGGTCCTCGGTCGACTCGAATCCGAGGACCTCCTCGGCCCAGGCGGCGACGTCGACGGCGTGGAGGCCGCTGAGCGTGAGGTGCACCGGATCGACCGTCCGGGCCAGCTCGGCCAGGCAGTCACGAAGGGCAGGCCCGAGCTCGCCCGGTCCGGTCCGCCGGACCCCGACGGCGAGGAGGATGTGCAGGTCCTCGAGGTGCGGGGCGAGGGAGCTGACGAGGTTGAGGGTGGCGTCGTCGGCCCACTGCAGGTCATCGATGACGACGACGGCCGGACCGGCGAGGGTCCGCAACCGGGCCAGCTCGGCGGCGTGGGCCTCGGTCGGGGTCCTGTCGCCGTGGGCTCGGTCGGCCGCGAGCGCGGCCGTGGCCTGCTGCCAGGGTCGGTAGGCGGCCCCCGTCGACGATTCCGAGCACCGCGCCCAGCCGACCGGGACCGCTCGTCGTCGGGCGTGGTCCCGCACCGATCGGAGCAGGGCCGACTTGCCGATGCCCGGCTCGCCGCTGACCACGAGCACGCCGCCCACCTGCGGGAGGCGCTGCACGAGCGATCGGGCCAGCGTCTCCTCGGCGGCCCGGCCGAAGCGCGGCTCCGCCGAACCGGCCTGGTCGGGCGTGGCCCGTTCGGCCGACGGCGGATGCCAGTCCAGCGAGGCGTCGTTGGCCAGGATGGCGGCCTCCAGGGCCCGGAGCTCGGGACCGGGTTCGATGCCGATGTCCTCGTGCAGAGCGCGGCGGAGGGCGTCGATGCTCCGCAGGGCCTCGACGCTCCGGCCCGATCGGTACAGCGCGAGGGCGTAGAGCCCGTGCAGACGCTCCCGGTAGGGCTGCTCGTCGATCTCGACGGGGAGGGCCGCCGTCAGCTCGAGGTGCTCCCCCAGCTCCAGTCGCACTGACGCGAGGGCCTCGACGGCATCGGCCCGGCGGGCGTCGATGCGGGTGGCCACGTCCTGGAGCCCGAGCTCGTCGGCGGTCGGACCGAAGGGCGGGCCGTCGGCCTGGGCCAGGGCCCGGCTCAGCGCACGGCGGGCTTCATCGAGGCGGTTGGCCGCGGCGTGCTCCAGGCCCTCCGTGACGAAGGCTTCGAAGACGTGGAGGTCGATGGCCGTCCTCGGCACGTCGAGCACGTAGCCGCCGGCGCGGAACGAGATCGAGTGCTCCTCGCCCAGTTCGGCGCGGGCCAGTGCCTTGCGCACGTTCGACGCGTAGCCCCGCACGGAGGCCTCGACCTGCGCCGGTGGTGCCCCGCCCCAGATGCGGTCGACGATGCGGCCCATGGGGACGACGGTCCCGGGTTCCAGGAGCAGCAGGGCGAGGACAGCGCGCTGCTTCGGCCCGCCGAGGTCGACGGGCCCCGCCGGGCCGATGAGGGCCACCCCACCGAACGCCCGCAGGCTCGGGACGCCCAGGTGCTCCACCGGAGCAGCTTCGCACGATGTCGGCTGGTTGCTTCCGACGGGTGTCGCTCCGCTCCCGACGCGCGGCTACACGGTGGCGTTGGCGGCGCTGGCGGCTTCGTCGCTGGCGGCGGCGAGGTCGTTCCACGTGAGGTCGACGCCGTCCCAGAGGCGGTCGAAGGCCGCGTCCACCACGTCGTTGAAGCCGTGCCGGGTGCGGAACTGGTAGAGCCGGCGCTTGCGTTGGGCGGCGTAGCCGAGGCGGTGGAGCCGGCCGACGCAGTACACCTGCCACGCCGACGACTGCTGCAGGGTGAGCTCCGCCGGCGGATCGCCGAAGGCTGGATCGAGCCGGTCACGAGCCTCGAAGAGCAGGCGGCCGAGCACGTCGGTGGCGCCGTCGACGCTCAGGTGTCGCGGCTTCTTCACGTTCTCGAGGGCCCCGGACTCGACGGTGATCGTGATGGGGTCGACCGACACCAGCTCGGCGCGCCCGAGTGGGGTGGTCTCGTCGACCTGGACCTCGACGGCCACGCCGTCGGGCAGGCCGATCTGGGCGACGAGCCGCTCGACGATGCCGACGATCTCGTCGGGATCGAAGAACACGAAGGAGAACGTGGCGGGCGTGAGGGTGACGGCCAACGGTGGGTCAGTTGTTGGCGGCAGCCCGGTTGGCCTCGACCCGGGCCTCGAGCTCCTCGCGCGCCTCGCGGGCGACCTCGGCGAGGGTGTCCATCTCCTCGTCCTTGAACCCGGCCAGCTCTCGGAACCGGCGGGCCAGGCGGACCGGGCTGTCCTCCTCCTCGCCACGGAAGCCGCCGAGCGAGAAGAGCTTGTCGACGACCCGCTGGAACTCGAGGGCCCGGTCGAGGCGTTCCTTGTCGTTGGCCGTGAGGCGACGGAGCCAGTCGGAGCCCATCTTCACGTGGGTGACCTCGTCGGCGAGCATCCAGTCCTCGCAGAACTCGAGGATGGGGTCGCCGGCCACGTCGCCGAACTCCCGCATGGTGTTGAACACGTCGATGGCCAGGCCTTCGAGGGCCCGGTTGACGCCGGTGAGCCGCAGCACGGGATCCGGGTTGCACGCCGCCTCGTAGAGGAACGTGCCCTCGGCGAACTCCCCGAGCTCGGTGCCCATGTGATCGCTGAGCTTGATGGAGATCTCGCAGTGGCGAGCTTCGTCCCAGCACTGGCGGGCCATGTCGAGCTTGAGCTCGAACGGGACCTCCGCGATCCCTTCGCCGTTGCCGCTGCCGACCTCGAAGTCCCAGCACGTGCGACCGGCGCCTTCGAGGGCCTGCACCTCGCCCATGAAGATGCCGTGCATGAGGGCGCGAGCGGCGTCCGGGGCGTCGGCCCGGTCCGGCGTGAGGCGGCCGGCACCGTTGCGCTTCTTGGCGCCGTCGACCTCGGTGCTCACCGATCGGGGGTCGGTGAAGCGGTCGCTCAGCGGGACCTGCACGAAGCGGTCGTCGCGGGCGAGGTCCTCGACGGGGAAGGACTTCCTCATGCGTGCACCTCTTCTTCGGTGGAGTAGCTGTCGCCGATGGTGCCCGGTCCGGCGATGCCGCCGGCTGCGAGCAGGAGCTTCTGGAGCTTGGCCTGGTGGTCGACGGCCCGCTGCAGCTCGGCGTCGGTCTCGATGAGCGACTGGAGCATCATCTCGCCGTCGCGCCAGTCGTCCATCTCGTCCTGGAGGATGAACCCGAGCGACCGGATGGTGGGGGCATCGGTGATCGACGACGTGTTGTTCCGGTGGTACGTGTAGGCCGCGATCTTGGCCGGGATGAGCACCCGGTAGGCGCCCACGAGCTTCTCGATGGTGAGGTCGGGCCCTTCGGGTTCCGTGAGGGCGTCGACGAAGGCCACCAGCTCGTCGTTGGGTGGGACGGTGAGCCGATCGGGGTTCATCTCCCGAAGCTCCGGGAGCCGCTTGTGGAACAGCTCGGCGTGCCACGCGTGGTGGTAGCAGTGGGTGCCGAGCCGCAGCTTCACGTCGAGCTCGGGAACGGTGGCCACCCAGCCGCCGAGCACCTCGAAGAGGCGCATCTCGATCCACTTGTAGTGGCCCACCCGTCGAGCCGTCTCCTCGACGGTGAACGAGCCGGGGATCTCGCGCCGGTCCCAGGGAGCGAACGGTGCTCGCGGCTTCTTCGGATCGGCCAACGCTGCTGTCCCCCAGTTCGCGGCGCCGCCAAGCGCCCCGAGAACGATCGTTATCGGAGGTCAGCCTCCCGCGCGTCGACCCGTTGGTCAAGCAGCTCGCACAGCACCACGGCGCCGAGGATCGTGACACCGCCGAGGTACTGCACCGCGCTGAGGGGGTCGTCGGTGATCCCGGCGAGGACGGCGGCGAACACCGGCTCGAGGAGGAGCAGGAGGGCGGCCCGGGCCGGCGGGACGGTGCGCTGGCCGTACACCTGGAGGAAGAACGCCAGCGCCGTCGCGATCAGGGCCGTGGCGACGGCTGCGAGCACGGCGCTGGCGGGGAAGCGGTAGCCCCCCTGGACCGCGCCCGGACCGAGGCAGGCCAGGCCGACCACCGTGATCTGGATGGCCGTGAGTCGGACGGGGTCGTGCCGGTGGGAGGTGGCGCCGAGCACGATCACGTGCACCGCGAAGGCCAGGGCGCACCCGAGGGTGAGCACCTCACCCCGGCCGAACCCGCCCGAGCCGCCGCCGGGGTCCGTGAGCAGCACGAGGCCGACCACCGCCACCGCGATGCCGGCCAGGGTGGCGGGGTGGGGCCGTCGCCGGTGCACCGCGAACCCGATGACGGGCACGAACACCACCAGCAGGTAGGTGAGGAAGGCCGACGTGGCGGAGTCGGTGTACTGCAGGCCCACGGTCTGGAACACGTAGCCGGCGAGCAGCGCCACGCCTGCCGCCGTCCCGTCGCGCAGCTCGCCGGGTGTCGCGGGGCGACGGCGCCCGACCGCCCACAGGAGCACGGCACCGATGCAGAAGCGGACCGCCAGGAACGGGACGGGCTCGACGTCCTCGACGGCGTCCTGCACCACGATGAACGTGCCGCCGAAGCAGAGGGCCGCGCCGGCCAACGCCAGGTCGGCGCGCCGGCCGCCGTTTGTGCGCGCCTGGTCCACCGCACCAGTGTGCGGGGCGTCGCTCGGCCGTGCGAACCCCGACCCGTGGCCGGCGCCGAGGAGGTGAGCTC